>NZ_LZHR01000117.1:0-32478 GCF_001690675.1 Gilliamella sp. Occ4-3 | reverse complement strand
GTTTTCTGCATAAGTGATATCATGTCGTTGTCCTTCAGAAAGCTCAAAACAAATAGGCAAACCACCACTATCAACCGCAAGATGAATTTTAGTTGAATTACCACCACAGCTCTGACCTATTTGCTCACAATGCTCCGTTGCAGCGCCTGTACTATGTTGATGAGCCTTGATAATCGAGCCATCTAGGAACACCCATTCAAAATCCGCTAGTTGTGATAAATGTTTGAAAATATTAACTAATATTCCCTTTTTAGACCACAAATTAAATCGTCTATAGACGGTGCTCCATTCACCAAACTCTTTTGGCAAATCTCGCCAAGGAATACCGGTTCTCATTCGGAAAAGGATCCCTTCAAACGTCATCCGATGCTCGGATTTATTATAAACTCGGCCGGTATTTTTCATTATTTGTAGTAGCTTTTCCCACCGTTTATCTGTTAGCATTGTTCTTGGCATGATGAATCGAGTTATGGTTGTTTTTGGCTGAATTATTATAACTCACATCATGCCGTCTAAAAAATAATCACGAAAGATCAACACGCCCTAATAATCAAATGTTTTCAAATTAAATTAAATTAAATTAAATAGAAATATAAGTAGGTATAAATATGGAAGAATCTTTTAAACCCCGTAGTTTATCGATTAGTGAATTATTTGGTGATACAAAAAATCTTTATAAAATACCAAAGTATCAAAGACCTTATAAATGGGAAAGTGAACAAGTTGAACAGTTATGGGACGATATTTTAGAATCATATGAAAATGACGTACCAAATTACTTTCTTGGCTCTGTTATTACAGCAAATTCTTATGATGAACCTAATTCCCCTTATATTGATGTTGTCGATGGACAACAAAGATTAACAACGTTAATGATACTATTTTGCGTTATACGTGATTATTTTCCGAATCTTAATCTACATGATAATTTAAATCCCCTTTCTGTAAATATTGATATTATCCGTTCTGCAATAATCTTTAATAGCCGAGCTTCACGTTTAAGATTACACACTCATAGCTCTCATCAATCTGATTTTGAAGCGTATATTTTAAACGAGGGAGCAACAAAAATATTGCCTCCTCCATATAAATATCAAATTAAAAATGATCAAGAACCCAAATTTAAATTTATTAATACAGCACTAATTTTTAAAGAGAAATTAAATTCTTTACCTGAAAATAAACTTGGAGAGTTAATTAATTATTTGTTTTACCAAGTTAAAATTATACGTATCGATTGTACCAGTCGTGATTTTGCTATTAAATTGTTTCAGGTGCTCAATAATAGAGGTTTAGATTTAACTTCTGCTGATTTAATAAAAAGTTTTTTATTAGAAAAGCTTTATAAAAAATATAAAGATGATTTAGCCACTTCAAAATTAAAAGAAGATAGTTTTATGTCTGATTGGCGTGAAATGGAGCAGCTCATTAAACAATGTGACGATATAAGTTTAAATGATTTGTTTATTATTTATGCACATTATTTATTAGGCTCAAATCAAAAAAAATCATTCACTGAAGAGCTACAAAGCTTATTCGAAAATCAAGATCCTAATCAAGTCATAGCCTCATTAAAACAATTTGTTATTAATTATTACGAAAAAATATATTGTTCAAAAGATAAAAATATTTATTCATTCCAATATTTGAGATGGAGTAATTATTGGAAAGCGATATTAATGACAGCCATTACAACAAATTATAAAGATTTTGATGAATTAGTTTTTGAACTAAGACGCTTTTATTATTTATATTGGATTGCGGGAAAAACATTATCCCAAGTAAAGCAGACTTCTTTTAATGTCATTAAAGCACTGAAAGAAAAAAAACATATCAATTATTTAAAAGCAATCTTTTCAAATAAATTAAATTCCGAAAAGATTTATGAATTAGCGATATCTCAGCTAACTTCTAATATGGTTGATAAAGAAGCATGGATTAAACCTCTTTTGATTTTAATTGAGTATGATCTAACCGATCAATCTAATCCTATTTTATTAAAACTTAATAATGACTTGCACCTTGAACATATATTACCTAAAAAATATAAGACTATTGCAGAATGGAATCATATCACCGAAGAAGTAAAAAACAGATGGTTACATAGTATTGCTAATTTGACACTATTAAGCGGTAAAAAAAATATTGATGCTAGTAATAATCCTTTCAATGTCAAAATGATCGTATATCAGGGTAATCATACTAATAACACGACTGCTTTTCGCCTTTCTCAAAAAGTATTAGATGATTTTAATCAAAAAACATTTAATCAACAATGGCATGAAGATGCATTAAAAGATCGTTATAATTGGATACTTGCACGATTAGAAAAATTATTAGCTATAGATTTTACATTAGTAAAGCAGATAGATACCCCCAAAATGGCAAAATAATGATCAATCAACTAATATGATGTGTAGGAATCAATTGCGTTGGTTATAGGAAATAGTCAGTTAAACTACTGTAATAAATTTTCGTAAAATAAAATTAACGCCGTATCACCAACAAGCGATATGGCGTTAATATCATAAAGAAAATTATTATCAATTTGAATAAACGTATTACGGCCATTCATTCAACCGTTTGTAATACAAAAAGACTTCATGAAGCACTAACTCTCCCAGACATATCTTTATATATTTCTAAACCGCCTACACGGCGGTAAACAATTTTATGATAGTTAAAGTATCAAAATAGGTGTTTCTAAATATTGGCCTCGGCGACCTCAGGACTAAGGTCTAAGGTCCAAGGAGCAAACAACATAAGTGCTGTAAAACGGGAAGTACCCAGAGAAGCTGCCAGAGTGTGAGCCCACAGTGAACGGGTGGCTATCCTTAACCTTAGCAGCTTCCGTCCAGTAGTCGTCGTCGGTATCGCTCATCCAGTAGTTGTCGTCGGTATCGCTCGTCCAGTAGCGGTTGTCGACAAAGCTAGCACCAGTGTAGCCGAACATCCAGCCCCACTCGGAAAAAAAGCCTGCACCAATATAGCGCATGTAATTATTATCTGATGAAGATGGGCTGGCGCCTACAGGACCTGCCGCGTTAGTTAAATCCCTGATCCTTGGCATCCGGTAGCCTATATTATTACACCATGCTAACTGGTCATTATGACGTCTACCATTAACATATCCATTGGGATTATCCCGAACGACGAACCACTGCCTCAACACAAATCCATATTTTACTACCTCAATACCATATCTATCTCTACCCACTAACTCAAACGTTTGCGGTAACTTTGGTACAGCAATTCGGCTAGGATTTGGATTATCCCATTGATTTCTGGCCTCTGGACCTGTTAACTTAACACGGGCTACAACTTTTGCAAAATCCTCCCAAGGAATCCAATAGTCATTATTAGCTACAACATTTGTCACTGTTGCAGTAATTCCCTCATGCGTAACAGGTTTCCATGTCAAGTCTCTCACATCTATTCCTGTTATAAGTAAATCAAAATATAAATTATGCGCTCCTGTAGTTGGAAAATTGAGGTTGTATGATTCAGGATTGGTTGATTGAACTAAGAAGCCCTTCTTAGGATTCCATATGTCAGCTGGACCTGCGTATTTACCATTACCCCAAAATAGATTTGGCCTTACATAATTGATAACTGCCGACGGTAGCAGTATTGCATCACTACGATTACCCGTTCGAACCTTTTTGCCATTCGCCTGTACATTCCATAAAGAAGACAATAATAACAATATCAATACTAACGGAACTTTTCGGAATAATTTTGATAATAATTTGAAAAATAACTTTGAAGATATAAACGTGGTGGGGTTAAAAATCCAACTAGTGTGTTTATCTGATAAATTTAAGACATAGGTTTGCCAGTGTTGGTGTTTGGTGTTTGGTGTTTAAAATGATAATGCATTACGGTTCACCTGTCAAGTAAATTAATGATTTATTTTAATTTTTATGTTTATTTGATTGTTTAATAATCTATTCCTTTAAGGTGTTAAAGTATAGCCATTTTAAAAAAACTTGGCTAGTTTTTTATGCAATTTTTTAATTAGAATACGGTGTTAGGTTTTGTAAGTCTTAACTTTTGTGGAAATAATGAATATTGGTGATAATTTCTAAACCAAGGAATTAGTGAATTACCTAACAACCAATGAACATATAATCCTTACCATGTTATAAGATGTATTACGCCCACAAAATCGTTCAGGTAGAGCATTGATTTTATTTAATTTTTTATTTTCATTAAAATCAACCAGTTATACAGAAATTTCTATTTTTATACAAAAGACCGCCTATGCGGCGGTGAAGTTTTATATTAAAATGCGTAATTTTTAAGCGCATTTCTAAACTGCCTACACGGCAGTGAACGAGTTTTGCCCAAGTTCCTTGTTTTCGGCTTTTTTCTAAACTGCCTACACGGCAGTGAACCTGGCAACTCGATAACATGAATTTGCGACCACTTTCTAAACTGCCTACACGGCAGTGAACTCGTCAACTTTGTTAGAAAAGGTTCGGATGCCTTTCTAAACTGCCTACACGGCAGTGAACGTCGCTGGGAGCAAAAAACAGCAACATACGGCTTTCTAAACTGCCTACACGGCAGTGAACATGATTGTCTGTACATCGAATATGAAGCGTACTTTCTAAACTGCCTACACGGCAGTGAACTAGAAGCTAATATACTATCAATATAGTATGTAAAAAGGCAAATAGGTATTTAGGTTTTAAAAACCCTTTTTTTTGAGATGAATTTAATTTATTGATTTTATTGAATTTTAAAATATAGCTAAAAAAAGGGTTTTTGTTTTTAGATTTTGTTGCTTTGTTATTTTTTAAGATTTTCCAGCCTTAAAGTTCAAAATACCCATTGGCTGAGTTTTTAATAAACGCCCCAGATGGAAAAATAACAACAAATCAGCTATGCTATAGCACCTATAACAGGTAGCTATAAAATGACTAATATGAAAGTAAAAATTAGTTACTTTCTAATTAGGCAGCACCTATTTTTTATTTAGGAATTTTGAAAAATATGACATCTAATAACGCTAAATCAATTACCGAAACGCAACAACGCGATCAACTACAACGACAAATTTGGAAAATTGCCGACGAAGTCCGTGGTGCTGTCGATGGTTGGGATTTTAAACAGTATGTACTTGGTTCTTTGTTTTATCGCTTTATTAGTGAAAATTTTGCCAATTATATTGAAGGTGGCGATGAGAGTATTGATTACAGCACATTATCCGACGATGTCATTATCGATGAAATAAAAAAAGACGCAATAAAAACCAAAGGCTATTTTATTTATCCTAGCCAATTATTTTGTAAAATTGTAGCTGAAGCTAATACCAATCCAAGTTTAAATACTGACTTGGCAAATATTTTTAATGCGATTGAAAGCTCAGCCATTGGTTACCCTTCAGAAAGCGATATTAAAGGATTATTTGCCGATTTTGATACTACCAGTAACCGATTAGGTAATACTGTTGCAGATAAAAACAAACGGTTAGCCGCAGTACTTAATGGTGTAGCCGAACTTGATTTTGGTGATTTTGCAGACAATAAAATCGATCTGTTTGGCGATGCTTATGAGTATTTGATTTCTAATTATGCCTCGAATGCTGGTAAATCAGGAGGCGAGTTTTTTACGCCGCCGAATGTGTCCAAGCTGATCTCGCAATTAGCCTTACATAATCAAAAAAAGGTCAATAAAATCTATGATCCAGCAGCAGGATCAGGCTCTTTATTATTACAAGCGAAAAAACAGTTTGACGAACATATTATTGAGGATGGGTTCTTCGGTCAAGAAATCAATCATACTACCTATAACCTTGCTCGAATGAATATGTTTTTACACAATATCAACTATGATAAATTTGAAATTGCTTTAGGGGACACGCTACTTAATCCAAAATTTGGCGACGAAAAGCTATTTGATGCAATCGTTTCTAATCCACCCTATTCAATTAAATGGATTGGCAGTGATGATCCAACCTTAATTAATGATGACCGATACGCACCCGCTGGCGTGCTGGCACCAAAATCGAAAGCCGATTTTGCCTTTATTATGCATGCACTAAGTTATCTATCTGAGTGCGGGCGAGCCGCGATTGTTACCTTTCCGGGGATATTTTACCGTGGTGGTGCGGAACAAAAAATTCGCAAATATTTGGTCGATAATGATTTTGTTGAAACCGTAATCTCACTGGCACCCAACTTATTTTATGGTACCTCGATTGCGGTTAATATTTTAGTGCTTGCCAAAAATAAAACCGTCAAAACAACACAATTTATTGATGCTAGTAAACTGTTTAAAAAAGAGACCAATAATAATGTGCTCACTGATGAACATATTCAAGAAATTATGCAAGTATTTGCTAGCAAGCAAGATATCGAATATTTTGCTAAATCGGTCGATAATCAAACCATTGCGCAAAATGACTATAATCTATCAGTCAGTTCGTATGTTGAAGCCGAAGATACCCGTGAAGTGATTGATATCAATCAACTTAATGCCGAAATAAAAGCAACTGTTGCTAAAATTGATAGCTTACGATCCCAAATTGACGCAATTGTGGCGGAGATTGAGGGATGATTATGCGTAATAATATAACTGAGTTATTAAAAGGTGTTGAGGTTGAGTGGAAGACACTGGGGGAAGTGGCAGAAGTTGGAACAGGTAATGCAAATAGGCAGGATGAAGATGAACATGGACAATATCCATTTTATGTTCGTTCCAAAAACATATTAAAATCAAAAAAATTTCAGTTTGATGAAACCTCAATAGTCATTCCAGGAGAAGGTGGCATTGGCGATATTTTCCATTATATTGAGGGGAAGTATGCATTACATCAAAGAGCATACAGAATTCATGTATTTTCAAATAAACTAAATACAAAATATTTATATTATTTAATGTGTGATAAATTTAAACAATATATTTTGACTAAATGTGTTGGCGCTACCTCTATTTCAATCAGAAAACCAATGCTTGAACAATTTCAGATCCCTATCCCCACTCTACACGTTCAAACCGAAATTGTCCGTATTTTAGACACATTTACAGCCCTCACAGCAGAGCTCACAGCAGAGCTTACCACAAGGAAAAAACAATACAACTATTATCGAGATAAATTGTTGACCTTTAAAGATGATGAGGTTGAGTGGAAGGCTTTAGGGGAAGTCGCTCATTATTCAAACACTCGTATTAGCTTTGATAAGCTTAATGAAAAAAATTATGTAGGTGTTGATAATTTATTACAAAATCGAGCAGGAAAAACTGATTCAAACCATGTGCCTAAAGAAGGAAATTTTACAGAATATCTTACCAATGATATTTTGATTGGAAATATTCGTCCTTATTTAAAAAAAATTTGGCAAGCAGAATATTTTGGAGGAACTAATGGCGATGTTCTAGTCATTCGTCCCAAAAACGATCTATTATTTCACAGATATTTATACCATGTCTTAGCGAATGATAATTTTTTTGAATACAATATGCAACATGCCAAAGGCGCAAAAATGCCACGAGGAAATAAAGAAGCTATTCTTAAATATCACTTACCCATTCCCCCACTCAAGGAACAAGCTCGTATTGTCGAAATTTTAGACAAATTCGATACTCTAACAAATTCCATTACAGAGGGTTTACCGCGTGAAATTGAATTACGACAAAAACAATATGAATATTATCGGAATTTGTTATTGGATTTTCCTAAGGCAGAACAATAAATAACAGACAAATTACAGCGAACTAAATAGTAGAATAAAATTACAATATTAAACATTTGGAATAGACTATGACGACTTATACAAAACCCATCGCCGAAACAAATAGCTATATTATTTTAGATAACTACAACAAACTTGAAGAATCAGCAGCTGTTTATCAAACTGAAACGGATTTAGAAAATGAATTTATTCATGATTTAGCTCGACAAGGTTATGAATACTTACCGAATTTAAATACGCATGAAAAGTTATTAACCAATATTCGTGAGCAATTGCAAACACTAAACAAAATGCAATTTACCGATGATGAATGGCGACGTTTTGTATTAGAGTATTTGGATAAACCCAATGAATCTATGATCGATAAAAGTCGCAAAATCCACCACGATCATATTTACGATTTTGTTTTTGATGATGGTCATATCCAAAATATCAAACTGTTAGATAAAAAAGATGTCGCTAATAATAAATTACAAGTTATCCATCAATTTCAGCAAACAGGTAATTATGCAAATCGTTATGATGTGACTATTTTAGTTAATGGCTTGCCGCTTGTTCAAGTTGAACTAAAAAAGCGTGGTATTGCTATTCGTGAAGCCTTTAATCAAGTGCATCGCTATAGTAAAGAGAGTTTTAATCAAGACAATTCACTATTTAAATATCTACAACTATTTGTTATATCAAATGGTACCGATACGCGTTATTTTGCTAACACGACTAAACGTGACAAAAATAGCTTTGATTTTACAATGAATTGGGCTAATGTTAAAAACGAGCCGATAAAAGATCTAAAAGACTTTACCGCAACCTTTTTTGCCAGCCGAACGCTGTTAAATGTGTTATTGACTTATTCGGTGCTCGATGTGAATGACACATTGTTAATTATGCGCCCTTACCAGATCGCCGCCACCGAGCGTATATTATGGAAAATCATTAGCGCTTATCATGCCAAAAAGTGGAGTAGCTTACAAAGTGGTGGTTTTATTTGGCACACAACAGGTTCTGGCAAAACATTAACCAGTTTTAAAACGGCACGCCTTGCAACCGAATTAGAATTTATTGATAAAGTTTTTTTTGTGGTGGATCGTAAAGATCTGGATTATCAAACCATGAAAGAGTATCAAAAATTTTCAAAAGATAGTGTGAATGGTTCAAATAGTACCGCAGGGCTTAAGCGCAATATTGAGAAAACCGATAATAAAATTATTGTCACCACTATTCAAAAGCTTAATAATTTAATGAAAAGCGATGATAGTTTAGCAATCTATGATAAACATGTGGTATTTATTTTTGACGAAGCGCACCGCTCCCAGTTTGGCGAAGCTCAAAAAAACTTAAAGCGTAAATTTAAAAAATATTACCAATTTGGTTTTACTGGTACGCCGATTATGCATACTAACGCAATCGGAACGCAAACCACAGCGGATGTTTTTGGTCGTGAACTGCACGCTTATGTATTAACCGATGCAATTCGTGACGAAAAGGTACTAAAATTTAAAGTTGACTATAATGATGTGCGTCCTAATTTTAAATCGATAGAGCAAGAACAAAATCTCGAAAAACTCAGCGCTGCTGAAAATAAAAAAGCATTGCTCCACCCAAACCGTATTGAGCAAATCACACAATATATTCTGAATAATTTTAAACAAAAAACCCACCGATTAATGGGCAAAAGTAAAGGGTTCAATGCCATGTTTGCAGTGAGTAGTGTAGATGCGGCTAAACTCTATTATGAATCATTCAAAAAACTACAAGAAGGTGCAAATCAGCCGTTAAAAATAGCCACGATATTTTCTTATTCTGCTAATGAAGAACAAGATGCGCAAGGTAATTTTGCCGATGAAAGTTTTGAAATAGATGCCTTAAATCAAAGTGCTAAAGAGTTTTTAGCTTCTGCGATATCAGATTATAATCAGATGTTTAAAACTAACTTTGATGTCAGTAGCGATCAATTTCAAAACTATTATCGCGATTTGTCTTTAAAAGTAAAAAATAAAGAAATTGATTTATTAATTGTGGTTGGTATGTTTTTAACTGGCTTTGATGCGCCAACACTTAATACCTTATTTGTTGACAAAAACCTGAGGTATCATGGGTTAATTCAAGCCTTTTCACGCACCAATCGTATCTATAATGCCACCAAAACCTTTGGTAATATTGTGGCGTTTCGTGATTTAGAACAAGCGACCATTGATGCAATAATAACATTTGGTAAAAGTAATACTCATGAAGTAGTGTTAGAAAAAAGCTTTAAGGATTACATGGAAGGGTTTACTGATAAAGATTCAGGTAATTTCCACAATGGCTATCTAGCCATCGTTGCCGAGTTACAAGAAAAGTTCCCACGCCCTGATGAAATTATCAAAGAAAAAGATAAAAAAGAGTTTGTTAAATTATTTGGTGAGTACTTACGTGCTGACAATATATTACAAAATTATGATGAATTTGTTGCATTAAAGGATTTCCAACAATTAGATATGAAAGATGCGCAGGCGGTTTTAACGTTTAAAGAAAAGCATTATGTGACTGATGAAGATCTGCAAAAAATGCAAGCAGTTAAACTACCGACTGACCGCACAATTCAAAATTATCGTTCAACTTATAATGATATTCGTGATTGGCTACGCCGAGAAAAAGAAGCCAATCAACAAGATCAGCAAAGGGTTGACTGGGATGATGTAGTTTTTGAAATAGATCTATTAAAATCACAAGAGATCAATTTGGATTATATTCTTGAGTTAATTTATGAACAAAATAAACAAGAAAAAACCAAACAGGACATTGTCGAAGATGCTAAGCGATTAATTCGATCAAGCTTAGAAAATCGAGCTAAAGAAGAACTAGTTGTTGAGTTTATAAAACAAACTGATCTTGATACTATTCCAGATAAAGCCTCGATTATTGATGCGTTTTTCTTGTATGCACAGCAAGAGTTACAGGTAGAGCTTAATTCCTTAATTGAAGAGGAAAATTTAAATGAAGCGGCAACAAAACGCTATATTGCATCATCATTAAAGCGAAAATATGCAACCGAAAACGGCACAGAGTTGAACGAGATTTTACCAAAAATGAGCCCACTGAATCCCCAATATTTAATTAAAAAGAACCGAGTCTTTGAAAAGATCGCCGCATTGGTTGAAAAGTTTAAGGGTGTTGGTGGTGAAATTTAAGTGTTAACAGTTAAATTCGCTAATAATTAAAGGAAGATGAATGATCGATTTCTTATTCATCTTCCTAATAATTTATCATTCAAACTTACTTTGAGTGATTTTGTATGCAAAATCTTGCATGCTCATAATGATAAATGATTTTTGAAAAATCAAATGGTTCACCAGATGAGGTGTAAAATATTTCTTCAACACAAAGTGCAGGTTCGCCAGGTTGCAGTCCTAAATAGGGAGCCATTTCTTCATCAAGTTTTATTACCTGTAAATATTTATCAGAAAAACCAATATTAATATTATAATTTTCCTGAATGTAATTAAAAATTGAGTTTTCTACAATTTCTTTATTTAAATAACAAATTAACTTTTTACGGTAATATGACTGCTCTAAACCATATAATTTATCTTCAACATAGCGCAATCTTTTAACAAAATAGACCTCTTCGTTATCATCGCACTGTAGATTTTCTTTAACTCTTGCACTGGGCTTGATGATATCAACATTAAGTACAGTTGAAGAACCATAAACATCTTCTAGATCGACAGTAAAACCATGACTTTGCAAAAAATTAAGATAGCCTCTTTTTTTACGTTCACGAACAAAAATACCACTACCTTGCACTTGATAAATAACGCCCTGCCGCTCAAGACAGTTAAGCGCTTTAACAATTGTACTACGACTGACCTGATATTGATTAATTAACCCGTCAATATTAGCAAGCTGAGTGCCTTTGGACAGTTGTTTTTGATAAATCATCTGTTTGATTTTTTTTGCAACATCCTGATATTTAACCATTTTTATATCTTTTTATTTAATGAAAAATTTAAACATTATTTTATACAAGTTATTTTAACTTTTAAATTAAATGATGTAAAAGTAGATCAAGATCACAAACAATATAATTGTTAATTAACAATTTTGAAATTGTCGATAAAATAATCTTACTGAATTGCTTTTAAGGAGTTTGTGGATGTCATCAAAAATTAGAGATTATAACAAACTAGCTGTTGATATTTTAAATGAGTTAGGTGGTGAGAAGAATATTGTTACCGTTTCTCGCTGTGCAACACGCCTTCGCCTTGTTACCCAACACACACCAGATCATGCAAAAGAAAACATTGCTAAATTGCCGGGTGTGATTACCGTTGTTGAAAAAGGCGGTCAAATCCAAGTGGTTATTGGTACACATGTTGATAAAGTCTATAACGCCTTTACTCAACTGATTAATACTGATAATAAAGTAACCAATAACGATAAAGCGAATATTTTAAATCGTGTTATTGCAACGATGTCAGCTGTTTTTGCGCCGTTTGTTTATGTTTTAGCCGCTTCGGGGATTTTACAAGGTATCTTGATTTTACTTAAATTAGCCTGTCCTGAGCTAGAAAAAACGGGGACTTTTGAGGTATTCAATTTCATCTCTTGGGCACCTTTTTTCTTTTTACCTATCTTTATTGCCATTACAGCTTCTCAGCATTTTCGTTGTAACTTATATATCGCTGTTGCTTGTTGTGCTGCGCTGTTATCACCGACATGGACAGAGTTTGCAAAACTAATTAGTGAAGGACAAGAAATTGATCTATTTGGTATTGCGCTATCACAAACCACTTATGCTTCAACCGTTTTACCACCACTCTTTTTAGTTTGGTTACTTTCTTATTTAGAACGATTTTTAGAGCCTAGACTGCATAGCATTATAAAACCCGTTTTATTGCCATTATTTAGTCTTGTCATTATGGTACCTTTAACATTACTTGTTGTTGGTCCATTAACAGCAAATGGTGCACAATACATTGCCAACGGCTATAATTGGTTTGTTAGCCTAGCGCCTTCAGTTGCAGGCGGAATCATAGGTGCTGTTTGGCAAGTCTTTGTTATTTTTGGTGTACATTGGGGGATCACACCTGTCATTGTTGAAAACTTTAAACAATATGGTCAAGACTCTTTCCAAGCATTTCAAACCATTGCCGTTATTGGTCAAGTCGGTGCAGCATTAGGTTTTTATTTAAAAACCAAAACGCAAGAGATGAAAGGTATTTCATTATCTGCTTTTATCACTGGCTTATTCGGTATAACCGAACCTGCTATTTATGGTGTTAACTTACGCTTTAAAAAACCATTTATTTATGGTTGTATTTCTGCATCTTGTGGTGGTATTGTGGCAGGATTTTTTGCTCCTCACTATGTTGCTTACGCTGGTTTACCAGGTCCACTAACTATCGTTAATGCAATTAGCCCTAATAATCCAGATTCATTTACTGGTGTCTTGATTGGTGCGCTTATTGCTCTTTTAGGACCAGTAGTTTTGATCCAAATTTTTGGAACTGGCGAAACCATACAAGATACGGCTAATAGTCAAGAAAATATCAATATCGAAGATGATAATCCTAAGATTCTTCTTGATGAAGTTGACATCACAAGCCCGATGACAGGTCATGCTTTACCACTAAGCGAAGTGCCAGACCCTGCTTTTGCGCAAAAATTGATGGGAGAAGGAATTGCTATTGAACCAACGGATAACCACGTTTATGCACCTTTTGATGGCGAAGTCACAGCCGTGTTTGAAAGTTCTAAACATGCTATTGGTTTAACATTAGATAACGGTGTTGAGTTATTAATTCATGTGGGGATTGATACCGTTAATTTAACTAATAATGAGTTTGAATATCACATTGAATTGAATCAAAAAGTGAAAAAAGGAGATTTGCTAATTAGCTTTAATCCTGATGCTATTAAACAAGCAGGTTATCCATTAATTACGCCAATTATTATTGTTAACACCGATCAATACCAATTAATTTCATTAACCGATAAAACTGACGTAACGATTAATGATATCATATTTAAAATTAAGCAATAACAAGGAATCAAAAATGACTAAAAAACCATTTTTATGGGGCGGTGCTTTAGCCGCTCACCAATTTGAAGGCGGTTGGAATGAAGGCGGTAAAGGCCCAAGTGTGGTTGATGTTATGACCGCAGGTGCTCATGGCGTTGCAAGACAAATCACTCAAGATATCGAAGCGGGTAAATTTTATCCAAACCATACTGCAATTGATTTTTATCATCATTATAAAGACGATATCAAACTTTTTGCCGAATTAGGTCTTAAATGTTTACGCACCTCGATCGCGTGGACACGAATTTTTCCAAAGGGTGATGAACTTGAACCAAATGAAGAAGGCCTGCGCTTTTATGATGATGTTTTTGATGAACTAATAGCTCACGGCATTGAACCAGTTATTACATTATCCCATTTTGAAATGCCTTTACATATTGCTCGCCATTATGGCGGTTTTAGAAACCGTAAGACAGTTGAATTTTTTGAGCGCTTTGCTACTGCATGTTTTGAACGTTATAAAAATAAAGTTAAATACTGGATGACATTTAACGAAATCAATAATCAAATGGATACTAGTAATCCTATCTTCTTTTGGACTAACTCGGGCGTGCAAGTTAAACCTGGCGAAAATCCGCAAGAAGTTCTGTACCAAGTTGCACACTATGAACTGTTAGCCAGTGCTAAAGCAGTAATAGCAGGTAAAAAAATTAATCCTGATTTTCAAATTGGTTGTATGGTATCGCATGTGCCAATTTATCCATATTCTTGTAATCCTGAAGATATGATGGCTTCAGAAATTGCCATGCATCAACGATTCTTCTTCCCTGATGTTCACGTTCGCGGTTACTATCCAGCTTATGCATTAAAAGAATTTGAACGTGAAGGATATAAACTCGATATTACCGAAGAAGATTTAGGTTATTTGAAAAAAGGTACGGTTGATTACATTGGCTTTAGCTATTATATGTCTACTGTCGTTAAAGCTGATGCCAAAAATGATAATCGTGACAACATAGTTAACGGTGCACTACCTAATGCGGTTGAAAATCCTTATATAAAAAGCAGCGATTGGGGTTGGCCAATTGATCCTGAAGGTTTACGTTATACACTTAATCGTCTGTATGATCGATATCAATTACCGCTATTTATTGTCGAAAATGGTTTTGGTGCAATTGATGAACTCGAAAACGGTAATCAAATACACGATAAACCACGTATTGAATATTTAGGTGCCCATATCAAAGCCATGCAAACTGCTATAGATTATGATGGTGTTGATGTAATGGGTTACACTGCTTGGGGAATTATTGATGTTGTATCATTCACTACTGGCGAAATGAAAAAACGTTATGGCGTAATTTATGTTGACCGTGATAATGAAGGTAACGGTAGTATGAAACGCTATAAAAAAGACTCTTTTGAATGGTACAAAGAAGTCATTAGTACTAATGGTGCAAGTTTGAAATAATCATTATTAGCTAGCTATCATTTGTTATGAGGATGTTTGAAGGCTTTGCCTGCATCCTCATTTTTATGGTTAAAAGGGCTAAAACTGAAAAATCAACTGCTTTTCAACTTGCGGATCGATTAACGTTACATGAAAACCAATTAACCGAACTCCACGCCCATTACGCCGTTCTAACCAAACTTTATGCGCTTGCTCAATTAAATCAGCTTTATCCAATTTAGACCACACATGTTCTTGCGTAGTTAGCTGAAAATCGTCAAACTTAAATTTTACGCCTTGCCGAGCAATCGATAAATCAGCACGAACTTTGCTTAACCGTTTTTCCATTTCATCAAATAATGGATCGAACTGCAATAAACATTCTTCCCAACTATGAATATCATCAGTTAAAGTACGCTCTACCCCTACCGATTTACGTTGCCTGTCATTACACACTTCACGATCATCAATACCTTGGCATCGCTCATATAGTATTCTTCCAAATTTACCGAATTGGGTAATTAATTTAGTTACATCATAATTAACAATATCATTGCATGTAAATAGCCCCAATTGGGCTAATTTTTTTTCCGTGACCTTACCCACACCTGGGATTTTTTTTAACGGTAGCTGCTCTATAAAACTATCAACGTTATCTGGTGTTATTACATATTGACCATTAGGTTTATTCATATCAGAGGCTATTTTGGCAAGAAACTTAAGTGGAGCAACACCTGCCGATGCAGTTAACTCAAGTTCCTTGTAAATTGCCTGACGGATATCTTGAGCAATTAAAGTAGCTGAACCATAACAAAGTTTGCAATCAGTTACATCAAGGTAAGCTTCGTCGAGTGATAAAGCCTCAATAGATTCAGTATATCGTTTAAATATTTGGTGGATCTGTTTGGAGACTTCTTTATAAACTGCATGCCTACCCGCTATAATTTTAAGGTTAGGACAAAGTTTTATGGCTTGAGCCATTGACATAGCACTGTGTATACCATACTGACGAGCTAAATAATTGGCAGTCGCAACCACGCCACGCTTACGAGGATCGCCCCCTACCGCAATAGGCATATTGCGATAACGGGGATTGTCTCTCATTTCAACGGCGGCATAAAAACAATCCATATCAACATGAATAATTTTTCGCATAGCGGGTTTCACAATACTCAAATATAACTGTATAAATATACAATATTATACCTTAAATATTTGTGTAAACAACCTAAGTGAATTACTTAGTTAATTTATCAAAATCAATTAGGCCATTCTTGTCATAAGGATCGCCAATCCAACGAATCGATTCATGAAAATTAGGATTAACAATACTTTTTTCAGGAACATATAAGTTATAACTTAATCCAGCTAAATCAGACCAAGTATGAATCAAATCTTGTGTACTAAATTTTCGATCTACATAAGCTTGATAGTTATTAGGATGCGTTTCCACCCATGTTGGCGATTGCCAAAGCATAAATGGCACAGTATACATAGTTTTAGTTGGTGCCTTCTCGTTTCGCCCTAACACATTATGCGGTGGCGTTTGATAAACATCTTCACCATGATCTGAAAAATATAACATAAAACCATTTTCTTTACTGTTTTTAAAGATATTAAACAGTGTTGTTGTGACATAATCGTTATAACTTATTGCATTATCATAACTATTATATACATCTACTTTATCGTCATCGAGAGGATATGGAATACTTTCCTTATCTTTAAAACGGTCATACTTACCGTCTTTTGGATAGAGGAACTCGTATTTCATATGCGTACCAAGCAGATGGATAACAATAAATTTCTTTTCAGCGTTGTCAGCTAGCACTTTTTTGAAAGGCTCAAATACCGATTCATCATATTGTCTTGAACTTTGATTACGATCGTTATTCATATAAAACTGTTCATCGGCTTGTTTAGAAAACATAGTCAACATAGTATTACGCTTGGTCATGGTCTGCTGGTTAGTGATCCAAAATGTTTTATACCCTGCTTGCTTCATAAGATTTATTAATGAAGGAGTTTTAAGGTATAAATCGGGATGCTTCTCATCAGCAAAAGTTAACGCTTGTTGCAAAATTTCGATAGTATAAGGTCTTGATGAAACCACATCGTTAAATACAACAAAATCAGTATTATCTTTTTTAAACTGCTCAATTTGAGGTGTGGTATTTCGCCCATAACCATAAATACTCATCCTATTACGTGTTGTTGATTCACCAATGACTAACACCAACGTCCTAGGCGTATTACCGTTAGCATCTTTTAAATTTTCAACAGGAGATAAAGTGTCTAAATGATTTAAAATATCTTCCATATTTTTAAGTTGAGATCGATAAGCTAAATAGCTATTAATAAGTTGCCATGGCACAGTTGTTTCCATACGCGTTAATAAATGAGTTCCGGCTTTTTCAATAGATGATTTTTTTATTGTCACACTAATAAACACAGGCATTATGGCATAAATAGCTATTAATAGTGATACAATCCATTTAGTAGAAGTTTTAATATAAACAGGTCTGACTTTACTCCAAAGATAAATACCCACTAAACTATAAATAATCAATACTACAACTAATTTAATACTAAAATACTGCTGAACAAATTCGCTCGATTCACTATAATTTGATTCTGCCATAACAAAAAATACACTTTGCGAAAATTCTTGTCGATAAATCACAAAATAACCGACTGAAACCAAAGACAAACAGCCGATAATAAGACCAAATATAGTCGCAATCTTTCTTGTATAATTAGGAAAAATCAAAACAGGAATAAGCCAAATCAAACTATAGATAATTGAATCGCGAAGTCCAATTGCATTGGAATGCCCCGAAAGAAAAATATATAACTGTAATGCACTAGAAAAATAAGTAAAAAATAAAATATTAAAGATAAGTGCTGACCAGCTAAATTTGTTGGTTGCTTTTATGTTTAGCATAGATATTTAATTTGCTTTGTTATTGATCATAAAATGCAATATATGCTTGGTAGATTAATAAAACCTTAAGCTTTAAATATCTAAATTTAAATATATAAATTATTAAATGCTAACCTCTTACTTCTTGGAGATATTTAAACCCAATATCTTTGCAATGTGATTACTTTCGGGTTGGTTTAATTGGTTTGGTAAACCATAAAAAACGATCTGCCCATTATCTACCACCAAACAACGAGAAAAATAACTAAGCGAATCATTAAGATTGTGTGACACCATCATTAATGTCAAATCGAGCTCATCGCAAATTTGATCAACTAGTGCTAACATCTCAAATCGTAATGCTTGATCGAGAGCTGAAAATGGCTCATCTAATAATAAAATAGGTCGACGTTGAATTAAACAACGAGCTAACGCAACACGTTGATTCTGACCACCTGAAAGTTGTTCGGGATAACGATTATTAAAACCTGTTAAACCAACTTTGGCTAACATATCATCTATTGTTTGGCGTTCCGATGTATTTAGTTTTAAACAAGGCTTTATGCCTAAGCCAATATTTTGTTCAACATTTAAATGATCAAATAAATTATTATATTGAAATAAAATCGAAACGGGCCGCTTTCCTGGTTGAGTGTGAGTCATATTTTGATGATTAAGTAAAATTTGCCCTGAGTTTGGTGAAATAAACCCAGCAATCAAGCTTAACAATGAGCTTTTACCTGCACCACTTGGCCCAACAATAACCACCTTTTCTTTTGCAGTAATTTTGATATCAAAATGCATTTTAAAATTATCGTATTGACAATTAATTTGATTCAGTTCGATCATAATCTATCACAACCAGTAAACTAAAAGATAATATTAGCAATAATGCAGCAGTTACAGCACTTTCATGATAATGATAATACGATATTTGCTCATATAAATAATAAGGTAACGTTGTGACTGACTGGCCACCAAATAACGCAATAATACCAAAATCACCCAACGATAATATTGCTGAAAAAGCAAAACTTTGAATAATTAACTTTTTTAATGCTTTATATTCAATTAAATAAAAATGCCAAAAACCAGTAATATTAAGTGATTGGCTTAAGTGCCAATAGCGTGATGTAACATCATACATTGGTGCAGCAAGGTTTTTTAATATAAATGGCAGTGCCATTAAACTGTTACAAAGCATCGTCAAAACACAAACAAAGACCGAACTATAAGCGTACGAAAATAACAGTAAAAACAAACCTGACGCCAGCACCATGCTTGGAATAATTAAAATCAGCGATCCAATTAACATTAACCGATTACTCCATTTTATTTGCTGATTAATCAATAATCGGCTGTTTGTATAGAGTAATAATAAAGCTAGTAGCATAGCAATACTGGCTGCCCCAAAAGCAATTAGTAAAGAAAACATAACTGCACGTTGAAAGGCCACTGAAAAAAATGACCACTGAAAAAAATAAATACCTTTTATTAATATAGTTATGATGGGTAGCAAAATAAATAATGCACCAATAACAATAATAACAAAACTCGACAAAATTAAGCTAAACGAAACAGGTAAACGATAACTTTGCTTAACATATTGAGTGTTAAATTTATAGCTATAATTAAACTTTTGCATCAACCCCATAAAAAAAGTACAACAAACCAACTGCAAACATGCTAAAAGCACGGCTTGTATCAAATCAAATTCACGGATGGATTGATAAATGGCAACTTCAAGTGTGGTATATTTAGGTCCACCACCTAGAGCCAATACAATAGCAAAACTAGAAAAACAAAGCATAAAGATTAGCGATGCCATAGGTAGCAACTGTCGACGCAATAGTGGCCATTCCACCAATTTAAAATAAGTAAAACTCGAAAAATTCAATTGAGCAGCTAATTGTTTGTGTTCGACTGGTACACTATTTAAGGTTTGATAAAACAAGCAACAAGCATAAGGGAAATTAAGAAATATATGTGCCAATAAAATACCTTTTAAACCATAAATGGATATCACAAAAGGCAAACCTAAATAATGACAAAACGACGCTAATAAACCATGTTGCCCATAAACAGATAATAACCCCGTTACCACAACCAACGTAGGAAATATAAACGTGATAGGCATAATGCGTAGCAATAGATTTTTACCCCAAAAATTGACTATCGATAGGGCTTTAGCCATCAATATTGCCAATAACACAGATAGCAATGTTGATAACGTTGCTTGAAATATTGTTATCCAAATAACATGTAATAAATAACTATCAAAATAGACAGTTAAATTATTAGACTCAAAAGCAACTAAACAAAGCGCAAATAGTGCTGAACCTAATACAACTAAAATCAAGCTTGCAGCACTAATGCCAGGGATTAACGTTCTTAATTTCAACATTATACTGAATAAAACTATTTACTAATGGTGGATTTCCATTCACGCACCCACCTCTTTTGATTATTTTTAACTTGCTTAGCATCAAACTCAAGTGCTTTATTGACTGGTTTAATTTGCTGAAAAGCTTCAGGCAACGTTATATTAATAATCGGATACATGAAATTTTTTTCAGCAAATTGACGTTGTACATCAGGCGTTAATAAATATTGTAAAAAAGCACGTGCCAATTCGGGATGCTGACTATACTTAGTAATACCCGCAACTTCGACTTGGCGATAATGCCCTTCGTCAAAAATAGCAGCAGCATAACGATGATCATTATCATTCATAATATGTGCAACTGGCGAAGTGCTATAACTAAGCACAAAATCAGCTTCGCCTTTTAAAAATAGGCCATAAGCTTCACCCCAACCTTTGGTCACTGTCACAGTATTTTTTGCTATTTTCTGCCATGCAGATGCAGCATCATCACCATATATATTTTTCACCCAAAATAATAAACCTAACCCAGGAGTGCTGGTTCGTGGGTCTTGATAGATAATTTTCCAGTTGACTTTATTATCTACTAACTCATGCATGCTGTGTGGTGGATTACTGATTTTTTGTTGATCATAAATAAAAGCGAAATAACCAAAATCATAGGGCATAAAATCACTATCCCACCAGTTGGTATTTAAATTATCTGGTTTATTGATTTGATGAGGTATAACTATTTTGGCTTGTTTTGCCTGTTCTAAAAGATTGTTGTCTAATCCTAAAATTACATCGGCATTAGTTCTATCACCTTCAAGTCGCATTCGATTTAAAACCGCTACTCCATCGCCTAATGTAACAATCTCAAGTTCACAGTTACACTGTGCTTCAAACCCTTTCTCAATTGCTTTTCCTGGTCCCCATTCTGAAATAAAGGAATTATAACTATAAACAGTTAAGGTTGGTTTTACATTGGCAGCATTTGCCATAAAAGGTACCGAAAATACCAAGGATAATAACAATTTTTTACAAAACATTTTGCCTCCAAAATAGCAAATAAAAGACAAAAGGTTTGAGCAAGTGCAATAACTCAAATCCCTCCGCTGGCATGATCCAGTTCAGGTTCGGCGGGTTATGTTATTCTATCTAACATTCTCAGCCCTTCAGGGCACCCCGTTGAGAACATCGATTAGTTTAGAGGTTAGTATGAAGATTGTAAACATCGGAAGTGATAAAAATTTAATGTAGGAACAACTCGCTTTATTTATGAAGTTTAAAAAACGGCTATAAAGAATATACATGAAAAAAAACAAACGCCTTATCACTGACAAAAGATATGGCGCTTATATTATAAAGGAGAGGCAACTATTACCAATTTGGTTAAATGTTTACCTTTACTTAAATTAGTTTATTGAGTTATAAAAAAATTAAGTTGTTTAGTTTCATCGAATGCCCCATCAAGTTCTCTTGTAGCGAACTGATAGCTTTGATTTGAATCTCCTGCTTTCGTACATTCTGTTATGATGGCATGTTTCGTGTGAAAAGTTTCAGACGATGTTAACTGTTTGTATAACAAGGCTAAATCTTTACCTGTCAGAGTAAAAAGCTTATTCCAATCATTTAACTGCGTTTCTACAAATTCGCGACCTTTCTTACAAGCAATAGCATCTAGCTGAATATTTGGTATAGTATATTTTTTAAGCTCAGAAAATTTAGGATGTTCATTTATAAAATCAACTTTTTCATTAAGCCCTTCTGTTTTTAAAGCTTCAATAAAGCCATCTTCTCGGAATAATTTGATTTTTCGAGATTGAAATTGCCCTTTCCCTCGTAAAGTTACTTCATCTGGATAAGGTTCATCTACTGAATAATCCCAAAAATCTTTTTGACGCTCAATAAAAACATCATTAATAACTTTAACTGGTAGTTCAAGCTCTTGCTGTTCACCTTTAATAATTACTGGAACTGAATTTAAATATTTAGCTATCAACTTATCGTAAGTTTCATCACTCACATTCGAAGTTGTATAAAAAGTTGTTAATAAATAATAATTACTTTGAGTAGGATTAATTAATCCTGAACTATCAGTTGTTGAAGGTTTAGCTATAAAATTTAATGATTGATTACCGTAAGACAGTGTATGCTTACCGTATTCAAATGTATAATTCACACTTGATTTTGCTGGAATGGTTAATTCATTTCCATCAATAATCACTTTTATTTCATTTGGTGTTGGATTATCAATCATACGATCAACAGAGCTAGACGAAGTGGTACCTGAACCGAAACAACCGACCAATGTTATGCTGCAAACTAGCAACAAAGAATATTTTATTTTTTTCATCGCATTAATTTTTTTGTAAAGTTTTTAAAAGAAACCATATTTTATCATGAATTTGATAAAACAACTATTTTAGCTATCACTTCAATAATTGAATTGAAAAAGTATGGAGTTGATGTTCTGATAAACCAAACGTCGTTTTATTTTAGATGAAATTTAGTACTGATATAGCAACTTTTTAATTGTAGGAATTTCTAGTGTTGTTTACAGTAATTAATACTATAAACATTGCGAGAAATCATGCATCAACAAGGATTCAAGTTTCATTTAGCCGAAAACCGTGTTTACTAACCAACGCTGTCCCAAACAAACACATTTTTAATTTTTGACTAGATATGCTCTAATCCAGCCCGTACTTCTTTATATTGGACGAATTAGAGCAATTCCGCAAATAAATAAAGACATTCAATTTACTCATTGGACACTCATTTACAAAAATGAGCACCAATGAGTATGTAGTCTTTATTTAGTTAAGTTTTAGTTATGATATTTATAGTAATTATAGATATGATAAATCTCGAACCATATCTTCAATATATACTTTTAATTCTGTTAATTGCTGGTCTTTTGCCGCTCGAAGCAAGCTATCTTTGGTTTGCAATGTTCCTTTACTGTAATTATGTAAATTTGATGGCACATTGCCAGAATAGATATAATCATGTTTTGCTGATGTTTGTACAACGTTAAATGATTTACTGTAACTATAGATTCCATGAGCCTCAATTTCAGTGGTCAAAGTTAATTTGTTGCTGTGAGTCACAGTTTGTAAATTAAACTGTTGATCTTTATAGGTTTTAACTTGCTTTTTATTACCGTTTTCGTCAGCTAATTCAATAAATTTATCAAATATTTTTTCGGTTTTGGTTTCATTGTTAACTGATTTACCAAGATCAGAAAATTCAACATTTGTCGTTACACGGATCGTGACATCTGCTTGCCCTGGTTGGTAGATAACAAATTCTATAAAGTCTTTACTTAATAGATCTGTTACATAAGATTTTAATTCTGAAGAATTATAATAAACTTTTACTTTCCCTTCTCTTTTATATTTATCTGCTTGAAAATCTGCATCGCGAAACGATCCGTATTGGCGATAAGCCGAAGCAGCTGAAGCGTAATATTGGGCTACTTCTCGAAATTGATAACGACGTGTTGCTGTTCTGGCTAATTGTTGTGCTTGTTCATAAGCATTTTCTGCTTGTTGAGTACAGTGTTTTCTATCATTCTCAACAGAAAGTTTGTCACTATCTTTGTACTTGCCAAGAGGCTGATATACTTCCGAGGCATTATTAAATGCATCCGCAGCAGCTTTATAATTACCTTGCTGTGCTAACATTTTTCCTTGGTCATAATAATCTTTAGCAGCAAGTTGCATATATTTTTTATTTGCATTGTTATACAAACTTTCAATGTTTTTATAGTTGTATTGCTCAAATCCTTTTTTGTATAAATCGGCTTTTATTCTATAACTTTTACTATCGGTTCCTGTGATTGAATTACCATAATCATAGTACTCTTTTGCGATACTCTCTTGTAATTTAGTAAAATCATATTTATTATCAAAAAAACTAATTTCTTGGCTATAAAAGCGATCACTTAATCGCAGTTTCATTGCTAATAAATTTTGGTAGCATTCTATTCGTTTGGCATAATCCTGATTATTGGTATTTGATAAAGTTGTTTCATAATGTTGCATAACACTATTGACGATATTTTGTAGTCGTTGTACGTCTTTTTGACCTAATTTTGCAGTACCCTTATCCTCAATACTATCCGCCAATAAGTTGATGCTTTCTAAATATTTTCCTTCTTTATAAGCTTCTTCTGCTGTACGTGTATGACAAGCGGCTAATAAGAACATAAAAAAAACAGCTATAATTATACGCATAATTTTCCTTTCAATTCATTTTAGTTTATTTTTTTGCTTGTTCATCTTGTTATTAAGATGAAAACTGTTTAAATATAGCTTGATTAATAAGCTAGTTGGTGAGTCTATTATAAATTAGCGTTAATTTATTAACTTTTTTTGCTAAAAATTGATTAACTAGTTACTCATTATTATTGGGTGACAAGTCAGTTTATTTGAAATAGGAAAGGTGTGAATTATATTTTATGCTGGTACCCTTAAATAACTAAACTATTTAAGGGCAGGGTAAAGGTTATTTTCGAGTTGCTTTTTGAGTTACTCTTTGCCGTGTTGTTTTAGTCTGTTGATTAAGTTTGACTCGTTTAGGTCTTACTATTCTTTTGTCAGAAGAAGAACTTGTGGTGAAACTTTTAGATTCAGGTGGCAAACCGACTAGTTCACGTAAGTAATTGACTGAGTCAATACCAAGTTCTAGCCAAGTTCCGCGTGATAATCCTTTGGGTAAAGTGATATTGCCATAACGAATGCGTAGCAATCGACTAACTTGCACATCAATAGCTTCCCACATTCTACGAACTTCCCGATTACGGCCTTCTGTTATAACTACATTAAACCATTGGTTAATTCCATCACCACCTTGTGCTTTAATTGATTGAAATGAGGCTGGGCCATCTTCTAGTTGCACCCCTTTACGAAGTTGGTTAATTTGTTGATCAGCCACATTACCAAATACTCGCACTGCATATTCACGCTCAATCTCGTGCCGTGGATGCATTAATCGATTAGCTAATTCACCATCAGTTGTGAATAATAATAAGCCCGATGTATTGATATCAAGTCTGCCAATGTTCACCCAACGTGCATTTTTTAATCTAGGTAAACGTTCAAAAACAGTTGCCCGTCCTTGCGGATCATTGCGGGAACAAATTTCACCTTCTGGTTTGTAGTAAGCTAGTACTCGGCAAACTTCTTTTTCTTTACTTCTAAGCTGAACTAAATGACCATTGATACGAATTTTCGGATTGGCATTAACATCAACCCGATCGCCTAATGTGGCAATTTTTCCATCTACACTGATTTTACCTGCCACAATCATGGCTTCAATCTCTCGGCGTGATCCATTACCTAAATTAGCTAATACTTTTTGGAGTTTTTCAGTATTATCATGTGCCGATGTTTTGCGTGTAATAGCTAGTACTCTTGAGGTTTTTGGTTTTTCATAGAGTTGCTTTTCCTTTGCTTTAACGCTATTTGTCTTTTTGCCAAGTTGTGGGAATGCTGATTTGCTATTTTTCATAAAATCCTCGCTGTTACCTTCTCAGGTATCAATTTTCTATTAACTATATTGTCGATATATTAACAATAAAAAATGAACATTTATTCGAATGGCTTAGTGTCTCCACTTCCTTTGCGAATAACTGTTGGATAGTCATTAGTCAAGTCAATTACGCTGGTAGGTTGTTGACCTATATAACCACCGTGCACAATCGCATCAAGCTGATAACCTATTTTATCTTCTATTTCGTCGGGATCGGATTGCGCTTGGTCATCATTAGGTAAAATTAATGTCGCAGTCATTAATGGCTGCCCTAATAATTCGAGCAACGCTAAATCAATTTTATTATCAGGAATTCTTAGTCCAATTGTTTTGCGTTTTTCATTCATCAATCGACGGGGTACTTCTTTACTTGCCTGTAAAATAAAAACATATTTACCCGGGGTATTATTTTTTAGTAACCGAAAAGTTGTGTTATCTACAAAAGCATAACTAGATAGTTCAGAAAGATCACGGCACATCAAGGTAAAATTGTGATTTTTATCAAGTTGACGAATTTGACAAATTCGATCAACACCCGATTTATTGTCTAGTAAACAACCCAGTGAATATCCTGAATCGGTCGGAAAAGCTATAACACCACCATCATTTAATATGTTGACAACTTGATTTAATAATCGAGTTTGCGGATTATCTGGATGAATATAAAAAGTTTGACTCATAATTTTCTTCTATATCAATATTATTGTTAATCTGATTTGCATGATTAAATTTTATATCGTTAACCTTATAGTGAAGCACGAATATAAATCGATTTTAATCCAGATTTATTTAGAGTTTCCAATTATGCCAAATTGGTGTAACACTACCGGGTAGTGGGGTTGTTTTCCCTAAATCTAAATAGGTGTCAACACCATGAAAATCCGATCCTTGTGATGCCAATAGTTCAAATTCATTGGCTAATTTAGCTAATTTTTGTAAATCATCTTGCGTTTGCCTGCTTTGTGAAACTTCAATTGCATCACCACCACTAGATTTAAACTCACTTATTAATAATTTCAATTTAGTTAAAGTTAGATCATAGCGACTTGGATGCGCAAGTACTGCTTGCCCTCTTGCCGCATGAATGGCATTAACTGCATCTGAAATACTACACCATGTTGCAGGTACATAAGCATAACCACCTTTTCCTAAGTACGTTTTAAAGGCGCGTTTAATGTCTTTAACATAGCCGTTAGCAACTAAAAATCTTGCAAAATGAGCACGCGAAACAATGTCTCCTTTTGCAAATTGTTGTGCTTGTTGATAAGCGTTTTCAATACTAACTTTAGCTAATTTATGGCTTATAGCCAACGCTCGATCGATTCTTCCTTGTTCTTGTGATGATAGCAGTGTCGTTAACTCGGGATGTGCAATATCAATATTTAACCCAACAATATGGATTTCGTTGTTTTTCCAAGAAGTTGATATTTCAACACCACAAGCTAATTTAATAGGTAAATTTTCGTTAGCAATCGTTTTTTGAGCTTCAGGTAAACCTTTAACGGTGTCATGATCGGTAATAGCCAAAATAGCAATTTGGTTATCTACAGCTCTTTTGACAAGTTCGCTAGGTGTTAAGAGACCATCCGATGCCGTAGTATGTGAATGTAAATCAACGATCATTTTTTTCTCGAAAATTATTTTGAAACGTGTAATATACCACACAATTTGCATGACCACTAAAAGGTATATTATGAAAGATCAAATTCGCCTTGCTCAACAAGATACTAGCACAATTATTGAGGAACTATTAGAAGATGGTAGCGATCCTCATGCACTTTATATCATTGAGCATCACATTTCATCACAACATTTTGATAAATTAGAAAAAGTGGCAGTAGAAGCCTATAAATTAGGCTATGAAGCAACCGATCCCGATGAAGATATTGACGATGCAGGCAATGTTATTATCGCTTTTGATATTGTTACCGAAAGCTCACTCAATGCCGAACTAATAAATGCACAAATTGCAGAAATCATCGCACTTACTACCCAATTTGGCGTCACATATGATGGTTGGGGCACTTATTTTGAAGATGGGAATGATGACGATTTTGATGAAGCTGAGCTTTTGGAGACACTTCATTAAATATCATCAACTCCCTTTCTTAGGCTTTATTCTTATCCGATAAACGGATAAGAATATTAGTGTTTTAAAGCTTAATTTAGCTTTTCTATACGACTTGTTCTTTTTTGATCTGATGAAATACTACGAATAGAGATAGTGTTATCTTTATTAATTGCCACTGGAACAGTATAAAGTTTCCAATTTTTTCCATTATTCGTTGAATATTCAATGTTTAATCCTGGAAATACAATATTGGCGTTTAATTTACCATTTACAATTTTTGCACCAGGGATAGGTAATCTATATTTTATACCCGCAAGATCAAGTTTAGCTAGCTCTCTTTGTCCAAGTAAATTAGCAAAGCGATTCCAATCATCATGTAACGCTTTGCTATCTACATAATGTGTTTCACCTTGATGATATTGGCGATCTTTTTGATAAGCCATTTCCCAATCAGCTTGATGCCAAGCCCTTTCAGCAACCGCTAGTAAACGAGGAAAAGCCATATATTGCATTTTGTTATCACTACGGATATCTTCAGTCCAAATTTGTGCTGATAGCCCATAAGCACCTGACCAGTTCATAGTACCTTTAGCTGTAAATGGATTACCATCTCGGTCAACCGAAGTTTCAGCATTTTGTGGTAAATTATTGGGCGCAAAACTAAATATTTTACGTTCATCACTAAAACGTGTTGCCCAATAGTAACCACTTTCTTTTGGATTCACTTCATATGGCATATCTAAATAAACATAGTCTGGATTAGAGATAATCACTTGATAACCTTTATTTGTCCATTCATTAACTGAATCAAATCCCCCCCAATATAATGTGTCCCAAAAGTTAACTGTAACTTTATCGACTGCAAATGATTTGGCATTTTCGGCATGTTTCATGCCATCTTGCCACGCTTGCATATGATTGATACCATGCTCTTTAATAATGGTACTGACTTGTTGTGCAAAATAACTTGGTAGATGCTCAATATCTTTCACTTTGCCTTTTCTCACAAAAGTTTGGCAAGCTTGTGATTTAGCCCATGGATGATCTTCAATACTTTGATCAATAGTACCTTTAATATTAGTTTTTTCTTTTGCTTGCAGATCTTGATAACCTGCACCTAAACGGATATTTTTAGCTTCATCACCACCAAAATGCCAAGTATTAAGCGGTTGCCCTGCTTCAATATGCATTTTTGCGATTTCATCGATAACTTTATTAACAAAGCGTTTAGATGAATCAAGACAAGGATTCAAATAGCTTAAGCGATTATAAAATTGTACCGTTGTGGTATTGGATGTATCGGTTGGATCAACTAAACGATACTCATTAGCTTGTTGCTCTTTTCCTTCATTCATTAGGCGTTTATAACGTGCTTCCATTGATACTATTGCGGCTCTGGCATGTGCAGGCATATCGATTTCAGGAATAACCTCGATAAAGCGTGCTTTTGCATATTTGACAATTTCAATGTAATCATTACGACTTAAAAATCCTGATCCACTTGTATTACTATCAGGTCCCGAACCTAATTGTGGTAATAAACAATTTTGCTCCGTGAGGTCGTGACAGCGTTTACTACCGATATCAGTTAGCTCAGGTAATCCAGGAATTTGAATTCGCCAACCTTCATCGTCACTTAAGTGAAAATGGAATTTATTCATTTTATATTTTGCCATTTGATCTAATAAACTTAATATGGCTTGTTTAGATTTAAAATTACGCCCAATATCAAGCATAATCCCTCGATATGTAAAACGTGGCGAATCGACTGCATTTAGCATTGGTATTGAATTTGAATGATTTACGGGAATGATAGATAAAACGGATTGAATGGCATAAAAAATCCCTGCTTCATCATAAGCGGTGATTAATGTCTTATCCTTTTTGATATCTAATTGATAAGCGCCAAATTTTTCTTGCTTAAATTGTTTAGGATCAACGGTTGCTTTTATTTGATAACCTTTTCCTGTTACTGCAATGTTTAATGCTTTAAATTGTGCTTTTAAAATAGCTAAACTTTCTTGATTTAAACCATTAAGGATCAAATTAACTCCTTGCTGATCAATTATAACATCCTCTTTACCTATTGTAAGTTTGCTTGGTGTAGGTAAAATTTGCCCTCGTAACGATGATTCAGATAATTTATTAATATCGGCGTTATATTCAAAACGGTTAGCAGGCGTCATTAAAATATTGTGATCATCAGCCGTCCTTTTCCATTGTTGTTTTATTGGTGCAACAAATGCCGATAAATTGTCAGAATCAGTGTTAGTGTTAGCAATAATTTTGGGTTTAGCATCACTGGAAGTTACATACCAACGTGGCATAACATCACTTTCACTAAGCATCCAATATTCCCCAATAATTGGAATATTCACCGTTGTATTAGCAGGAAAACCAGTGAACTTCTCTGTTGGCTCGAGCTTATGTAAATCACCTGTAATATGGGTGATTTTAAACTGATCATTGTCTACAGCTAGAATCATTCTGATATTATCAAAATAGATAGCCCAATCTTTATTATTAATGGCTGTTCCAGTATTTTTAAGTGAAATCATGACGTTATTACAAGAAGCCCAATCAGCACCTAAAACTGAACAGTTAACGCCATTTGAGTTTGCTTGATTGTCGACAACTTCATATTTAACATTAAGTTGAGAACTAATCAAATCAGCAATTTGTTGAGAAGCATGCACTGATTGAATCGCACATATATTTAACAAAGAAAGGATTGAAGTTGCTAATATCGTTGCCTTAATCTTTTTCATCTTTTTTACCTATTTTTGTTTAGCACTAAAAACAGTGAATGGAATTGTAACAATAAATTTAATGTCCCGTTCATCTTGGAAGATATTACCGTATCCACCACCCCAGCTCGGTATATTTGAATGGTTATTATATTTGGTATAGTGCAATTGGAAGGTTGTATCTTTTGCCCAACTTTCTTGCACGGTATAACCTAAATCAAAGTTATATGCAGATTCAATCAAACGCTGTTTTTGATTGTATTGACGATTAGTGCTAGGTTTTGCATCCCAACCATAGACATAAGACGCACCTGTTTTCCAACCCGCTAAATAATGAGATAGGTAACTTAAATCATAAGTCACTTCAGCAAACACTGCTTTTTCACCATTGGCATTGAAGTCTGAGCGAGAATTCCACCATATATCTAAACGACCATTTGATGAAGCATAATCAGGTGTCATACGCTGTAAAAAGAATCCCTGTTCTCCATCAGCTTTAACCGAAACGCCTTCAAATCGTAGACCGATAGCACCAACTTGATAGCCTAATGTTGCTGCTTGCAACCACGCCAAGCCATCATATACATCTGTACCTTTATGCGATTGATCTTTAGCGCCATAAAATTGGTAGCTCATAATCATAGGATTATCAAACACTTCCATTTTATAAGATACTTTACCAAAAAATTGGTTCATATAATTTTGTGCTTGTCCAAATGCACTTTCTAATACTAAGTCATTTTTAAAGTCATACTTCAAACCGGCAGAATGTAAATAATTAATTTTTTTACCTTTTCCCCACTGTTTAAATTCATAAAGCCGTTTATACCAAGGTGCTTTATATTTATCACTCCACATATATGACATCGACAATGCTCCAGCGCTATCAAAATCAAGAGTTGACCCTACCTCAAAACCTCGATAAGTACCTGGTAATAAACTCCAGTGTGGTGCAAATAACGTTTGACCTGAGGGTTGAATATAACCTGCTTTTACCCAAAATAATTCGTCAATTTTAAAATTTGCTTGTGCTTTATAAAAACTAAGTCCACTGACATCTTTCTTCCAATCCTCATCCCAACGGGTATGAGCACCACTAAATCCTATTTCATTTGGGTGTCCATTACCGCCATTACTGACTTCCCAAGCGCCATAACCACCAAGTTCAATAGCAAATCTATCTGCAATATAGCCAGAACGATAATCCAAATTACTATTAAATGTTGATTGTCTAATATTGCTTTTATATTTATTGGTTTCTATATCTTTACGGTCACGATCACGATTCCAGAAAAAGATGTTACCAGTTAATGAAGCATCATCGAAAAAATGATTTTCATAGACGGCATCAACTGGAGTTACCCCCATTAAAACAGAAAAAGAAAAAATAAGTTTAGTTAAAAGATTTAATCGGTTAGGTATCATTTTTGCATTATAAATATTCATATTTATTTTCCTAAAATAATGAAATTATGCTATTTAACTTACAGTAAAACTTATTAACATATGATTATTATTAATAAATTGAACTTCAAAGTAACTTTTATTTTAAATATTTGAAAACTAAGCTTTATTTAGGAACATATTTAAATTCAGATATGAGGTAAATATGTATTTTTATAATGCATAAACATATTTTATCTAGCAAATTAAACACTCTAAATCGTGATCATAATCACT
>NZ_LZHR01000116.1:0-303 GCF_001690675.1 Gilliamella sp. Occ4-3 | reverse complement strand
TGAGGTTGATGATCAAATGCAAGGGATGAGAATGGTGACTTTTTATTACCATATGGAAAACGTGCCAAACTGGATAAAAAATAAGGATATTTATAGTCTGTATAAAGGTTATGGCGGTTTAGGGAAAGCCGTATTAGGGGGGAGCCCGAGGGCTATACATTATTACAGTTTTGGGCCTGATGGTGAGCTACGTTTGACGGCCGGTAAAAGTGGCCACTATGTTTTATAAACGTAAATCATGGGGTTATTAATAGGCAATAATCATGACAAAAAAACTAACCATCATTGCATTACTCATCAGTA
>NZ_LZHR01000115.1:0-40297 GCF_001690675.1 Gilliamella sp. Occ4-3 | reverse complement strand
GGCTAAGGCATGTCGTTCAATGCTAAATCCAAATTCAGCATTAGTGACACTTTCTTATCTTGGTGCTGAGCGTGCAATCCCTAACTATAATGTAATGGGACTTGCTAAAGCCTCACTAGAAGCAAATGTGCGTTATATGGCAAATGCTATGGGTCCTGAAGGTGTCCGTGTTAATGCAATTTCAGCAGGTCCTATTCGTACGCTGGCGGCATCGGGTATTAAAGATTTCAAAAAAATGTTATCTCACTGTGAATCAGTAACACCAATCCGTCGCACTGTGACAACCGAAGATGTGGGTAATTCAGCGGCATTTTTATGTTCAGATTTAGCATCAGGTATTACAGGTGAAGTCATTCATGTTGACGGTGGATTTAGCATCGCTGCGATGAATGAATTAGAACTTAAATAAACTGTTCTCAATGTAAGTTAAAAAGGCGCTAAACCTTAAATGTTTGCGCCTTTTTTATTTTATTTTTTTGGTAAATTTTGAACAAAAATATAAAATTTAGAATACTTATACTCTTTTTTCCGTTAAAATCTAATGTAATTTGCTCAATAAAAGTTTGTTGGAGAAAAAATGAAAATAGCAAAAAATACAGTGGTTAGTTTAGCATACCAAGTTCGCACTAAAGACGGTGTTTTAGTTGATGAAGCAACTACGACAGCGCCATTAGAATATTTACATGGCGCAGGTAACTTGCTACAAGATCTTGAGAACGCATTAGATGGTCACCAAATTGGCGACAAATTTGACGTTGAGCTAATTAATGCTTACGGGGATTTTAATGATGCTCTTGTACAAAATGTTCCTCGTGACGTTTTTGTTGGTGTAGATGAACTTGAAGTTGGTATGCGATTTTTTGCTGATACCGAGCATGGTTCTTTACCCGTTGAAATCACCGCTATCGATGGCGATACCATCACTATTGATGGAAACCATATGTTAGCTGGACAAGATTTACAATTTCACGTTGAAGTATTGGCTATTCGTGAGGCTACTGAAGATGAAATTGCTCACGGGCATATTCATGGTGAGCATGGTCATGATCACGGACATGGCGGTTGTGGCTGTGGTGGCCATTCTCATGAAGACGAAGATGATGAAAACACAGGTTGCTGTGGCGGTGGCCATGGTGGTTGTGGTTGTCACTAATTCTTAATTAATTCAAATTAAATTTTAGAAAGCGCTCTATAGCGCTTTTTACCTGGATTCAAACATGAAGTGCAATTTTAAACACGGTGGAGTGAAGAAAGTAGAAAGGTGATTTATACTAGCACCTTCGCACCACCACAGTTTGGAGATTGCTATGTATTATAATCACCTTTCTAGGAAGGAAAGATACCAGATTTTCGTATTATTACAAGCCGGAAAGAATAAAAAAGAGATAGCCCAGCTACTCAATAGACATCCTTCGACAATAAGTCGAGAGATAAAAAGAAACTCAAAACCTAATCAGGCCTATCAAGCACATGATGCGGTAACCCTAGCTAGGAAAAGGCGGAAAAACAGCGGTAATGGTAAGCCAATAGCGTCTTCGGTATGGCGCCAAGTTGAAAAATACCTCATGTTTTATTACAGCCCAGAGCAGATTGCTGCACGTTTAAAGAAAGTCAGCGTCCAATCAATCTATAACTATCTTTATCAAAATAAAGCGCGCTATGAACAATTCAAACCTTATCTAAGACGAAAAGGCAAAGCCTATAGGTATTGTAAGGCACCGAGTATTAAAGAAGGAGACCGCCGATATAAACGGTCAATTAAACAACGTCCAAGTTATGTAGAAAGCCGGAAAACGCGAGGACATTGGGAGGGCGATACGATTATTAGCCGTAAAGACAAGCAAGCATTGGTGACATTAGTTGAACGCAAAACAGGGCTAGTATTAATTGGGCGCCTTAATCAACGTACCGCCTCCGAAACGAGAGATATGATAATAAAATTGCTAACGCCGTTTAAAAAAATGGTTAAAAGCATCACCTTTGATAATGGAACCGAATTTAATTATCATCATGCTATTGAGCATTATTTAAATACTACCGTGTACTTTGCGGAGCCTTATAAAAGCTGGCAAAGAGGCACAAATGAAAACACCAATGGCTTAATACGTCAGTTTATACCTAAGTCAGCGGCCATTTCATTAGTTGACGACAAACAGATAAAGAAAATACAATATCTATTGAACACACGCCCAAGAAAACGGCATAAGTTTAAAAGCCCTGCCGATTTTTATTCTAAGGAGTTAAGAAGAATTGCACTTCATGGTGTAATCTAGGTTATTTACTTCTGTTTTGTGTTTTTGCTTAATAAGTTGTGAAACAACTCCCAATATTTTAAATTATCATTTTGCTTTGCTAATTTTTCCTTTAATAATCTCTATTTTACGATTATTGGGATCTGCAACTATGCCTTCACAACCAATAGCATTAATGCCACGTGAGAAGCTTTTAAAATTTGGCGTTGAAGCACTCAGTGATACTGAATTACTTGCTCTCTTTTTACGCACTGGCACTCGAGATTTGCCTGTTTTGGAACTGTCACAAAAGCTATTAAATGAGTTTGGTTCTTTTTATAATTTAATTAATGCAAGCCATAATGATTTTTGCAAGAAGAAAGGATTGGGAACGGCTAAATATACACAATTGAAAGCAGTTGTTGAACTTTCTCATAGATATTTAAAAGTTAAAATGACTACCGATAATTTTTTGACATCGTCATCTTTGACACATCACTATTTAGCTAGTCGATTGGCTAATAAAGATCGTGAAGTTTTTATGGTTATTTTTTTAGATAATCAAAATCGCGTCATAGCATCAGAAGATATGTTTATCGGTACCTATAATTGTGTTGAAGTCCACCCAAGAGAAGTTGTTAGACGAGCATTACAACATAACGCAGCCGCATTGATTCTAGCACATAATCATCCTTCAGGTGTGGCAGAACCTAGTCAGGCAGATCGCCATCTTACACAAAAAATAGAAGAAGTTTGTGAATTGGTTGATATTCGAGTCATAGATCATATTGTTATAGGTAAAGGTGAATATTTCTCTTTTGCAGAGCATGGATGGATTTCGTAACTATTTTTACTTACAATGTAATTTAATCAACTAATCTATATATGAATTTATTTTATGAACCAGCAATTAGAATTACTTGAAACCAAAGTAGCTTTTCAAGAAATCACCATCGAAGAACTTAATCAAATGGTAACTAACCTTCAAGCTGATGTTAGCAAATTAAAAGAACAATTAACGTTATTGTCTCAAAAACTACAGGCAACACAACCTTCAAACATTGCTAATTTATCTGAAGAAACACCACCACCTCACTATTAATTGTATTTATGGGATAAATAACTGTCGTTTAACAATTCATCTATTTGTTAATCTTATCTTGATATCTTTTAAATTTAACTAAACTCAAAGAAAGTTAGCAATTTGAGTTTTCAAATATAATAATAAATAAAAAACCGGCATATAGCCGGTTTTAATACACAATGATTTATTATTATTCAGCTGATGCTACTTCTTCCGCTGCAGGACGATCAACTAATTCAATATAAGCCATTGGAGCATTATCTCCATCACGGAAACCACATTTTAAAATACGTACATAACCGCCAGGACGGGTAGCAAAACGTGGACCTAAATCTGAAAATAATTTTTTAACTGTATCTTTATCACGGATACGAGCAAAAGCCAGACGGCGATTAGCTACGCTATCGCTTTTGGCTAGCGTAATTAACGGTTCAACAACACGACGCAACTCTTTTGCTTTAGGCAATGTAGTTTTGATGATTTCATGTTCAACAAGTGAACTTGTCATGTTACGAAACATTGCTTGACGATGGCTGCTATTTCGGTTCAGTTGACGACCACTTTTACGATGGCGCATAACTTTATCCTTCTTATATAAATTTTATCTTAGTCTTCAACAATACTTGCTGGTGGCCAATTCTCAAGACGCATGCCTAAAGATAAACCACGAGATGCGAGCACGTCCTTAATTTCAGTAAGTGATTTCTTACCAAGATTAGGGGTTTTAAGTAACTCAACTTCGGTACGTTGTACTAAATCACCAATATAATGAACTGCTTCTGCCTTTAAGCAATTAGCAGACCGAACAGTTAATTCCAAATCATCTACTGGACGTAAAAGGATTGGATCAAATTCCGGTTTATCTTCTTTAACTTCTGGTTGACGTACATCGCGTAAATCAACAAAAGCTTCAAGTTGTTCAGCCAAAATAGTTGATGCACGACGAATAGATTCTTCTGGATCGATAGTACCATTAGTTTCCATATCGATAACAAGTTTATCTAAATCCGTACGTTGCTCCACACGAGCAGCATCAACAGAATATGCAATGCGCTCTACAGGGCTATAACATGCGTCAACTAACAGACGACCGATTGGTCGTTCTTCATCTTCTGACTTAACGCGAGCAGAAGCAGGGACATAACCACGTCCTCGTTGTACACGAATACGCATACTAATTGAAGCATTGGCATCAGTAAGATGACAAATCACTAAATCAGGATTAACAATTTCAACATCACCATCGTGAGTGATATCAGATGCTGTTACCGCACCTATGCCCGATTTGTTTAAAGTCAGCATAACATCATCTTTCGTATGTACACGTACTGCTAATTTTTTTAAATTAAGCAGAATATCAAGTACATCTTCTTGAACGCCTTCTTTAGTACTGTACTCATGCAGAACACCGTCAATTTCAACTTCGGTTACTGCATATCCCGGCATAGATGATAATAAAATGCGGCGTAGTGCATTACCTAAAGTATGGCCAAAACCACGTTCTAGTGGCTCTAAAGTCACTTTAGCATGTGTTTGGCTGTATTGAACAACATCAACTAGGTGAGGTTTTAAAAACTCTGTTACAGAACCCTGCATTATGTCCTCTCTTAAGTGCTAAACTTTACTTAGAGTAAAGTTCGACGATCAAATGTTCGTTGATATCAGCAGATAAATCTGAACGTTCTGGTAAGCGTTTAAATACACCTTCCATTTTGCTAGCATCAACTTCTAACCATGTTGGTTTTTCACGTTGTTCAGCTAGCTCTAAAGCGGCTTTAATACGTGCTTGTTTTTTTGACTTTTCGCGAACACTAATCACATCTTCAGGTGAAACTTGATAAGATGCAATATTCACAACACGACCATTAACAAGAACAGCTTTATGACTAACTAATTGACGAGCTTCAGCACGAGTTGCGCCAAATCCCATGCGATAAACAACGTTATCTAAGCGACGTTCTAAAAGACCAAGTAGGTTTTCACCAGTATTGCCTTTAATTCGAGCTGCGCTTTTGTAGTAATTACGGAATTGACGTTCTAAAATTCCATAAATACGTCTAACTTTTTGTTTTTCACGTAACTGAACACCATAATCTGATAAACGCGGTTTACGCGCACCATGTTGTCCAGGAGCTTGTTCTAATTTACATTTACTATCAATCGCTCGGACGCCAGATTTAAGGAATAAATCTGTACCTTCACGGCGACTTAATTTGAGTTTTGGTCCCAAATATCTTGCCATTTTATTTCTCCAATAATCCTAAACATTCAATGTTTAAAAAATTAAACACGACGTTTCTTTGGTGGACGACAACCGTTATGAGGAATCGGAGTAACATCAGTAATGTTAGTGATGCGATAACCCGCTGCATTTAACGCGCGAATTGTTGACTCACGACCAGGACCAGGTCCTTTAACCATAACTTCCAGATTCTTAATTCCGTAATCTTTGACGGCTTCAGCACAACGTTCTGCGGCCACTTGAGCTGCAAAAGGTGTTGATTTACGAGAGCCACGGAAACCAGAACCACCAGCGGTTGCCCAACCTAACGCATTACCTTGACGATCGGTAATAGTTACGATTGTATTGTTGAATGATGCATGAATATGAGCTATACCATCAGAAACTTGCTTTTTTACACGTTTACGTGTACGAACAGGTGTCTTTGCCATTTAATTATACCTCAATTATTTCTTGATTGGCTTACGCGGTCCCTTGCGGGTACGAGCGTTAGTCTTTGTGCGTTGACCGCGAACAGGAAGTCCACGACGGTGACGCATGCCACGATAACAACCAAGGTCTAATAAACGCTTGATACTCATAGTTACTTCACGACGTAAATCACCTTCAACGGTGAATTTAGCAACTTGTTCACGTAACTTTTCAATCTGATCTTCAGATAGTTCTCTGATCTTAACATGTTCAGGAATACCAGCTTCAGCACAAATTGTCTTAGCACGAGTATTTCCAATACCATAAATTGCTTGTAAAGCAATTACAGCATGTTGTTGATCAGGAATGTTAATGCCTGCTATACGGGCCACTATGCACTCCTTTATTGTTAATGTTTAGCAAATTCACCATACTGAAAAGCCCGTTTTCAGGATACTCAAACAGTGAATTTACAAATAAATTTAGGCTGGCTATTCTAGCCAGCTTTACTATACTTTGGCAAGAAAAATATGCAAAAGCTCAACTTTACGGCTAAATAAATTAACCTTGACGTTGTTTGTGTTTACCTTCAACGCAAATAACACGAACGATTCCATTGCGTTTAATGATTTTACAATTTCTGCATAATTTCTTGACTGAAGCACGAACTTTCATTTTTTTCTCCGTAACTTCTGGCTAACTTATCGGCCATAGCCTTTAAGATTCGCTTTCTTTAACACTGACTCATAACGATTTGGCATCATTAAAGTCTGTACTTGTGCCATAAAATCCATGATTACAACAACAACAATTAATAACGATGTCCCACCAAATTGAACTGGAACCTTCATTGCGCTTGTCATAAACATTGGAACCAAACATACAAAAGTAATGTAGATTGCGCCAATTAGCGTTAAACGAGTCATTACCTTGTCAATATACTTAGATGTTTGTTCACCTGGACGGATACCTGGAATAAATGCACCAGATTTTTTTAGCTGATCTGCTGTTTCTCTTGGGTTAAAAACCAATGCTGTATAGAAGAAACAAAAGAAGATAATCGCCGCCGCAAAAAAGATTATGTATAACGGTTGATCATGATTGAAGTATTGACCGATAAGTACAATAAAATATCTCCATCCTTCACCATCTCCTTGGAACCAAGAAGCCATCATTGATGGTAACATAGCAATTGTCGAGGCAAATATCGCCGGAATAACTCCTGCCATATTAATCTTTAATGGTAAGTGTGTGCTTTGTGCTGCGTAAACACGACGACCTTGTTGTCGTTGCGCATAGTTAACAACAATTCGACGCTGACCACGTTCAACAAATACAACAAAATAAGTTACACCAACCACTAATGCAGCAACAACCAATAATAAAATCGGATGCAATGAACCAGAGCGAGCTTGTTCAATTGTTTCATAAATAGCATGAGGAAGACTTGCCACAATACCAGCAAAGATAATGATAGAAATACCATTACCTACACCTCGTTCGGTGATTTGTTCGCCCAACCACATAAGAAACATAGTGCCAGTAACTAAGCTAACCGATGCAATAAAATAGAAAGAAAATCCTGGATTAATTACAACATGTTCATAACCAGGAATATTTGGTAAACCAGTTGAAATACCAACAGCCTGTACTATTGCTAAAGCAAGTGTGCCATAACGAGTGTACTGACTAATTTTTTTACGACCTGATTCACCTTCTTTCTTCAATTCTGCTAACTTAGGGCTAATTGCCGTTAATAACTGCACGATAATTGATGCGGAAATATAAGGCATTATCCCTAATGCAAAAATTGAAGCACGGCTTAAAGCACCACCAGAGAACATATTGAACATACCAACAATACCATTTGACGATGCTTGTGTTAGTAGGTCCGATAACGCCTTAGTATCAATACCAGGAACCGGAATATAAGAACCAAGACGAAAAACAATAAGCGCTAAAAGCACAAACATCAAGCGTCTTTTAAGCTCACCACTACCGCCTCGTGTACTTTGAAAATCTAATCCTGGTTGCTTTGCCATCTTTCTAATTATTCCTCAATTTTTCCGCCAGCAGCTTCAATTGCAGCTTTAGCACCTTTAGTTACTCGAATACCGCGAATAGTTACTGGTTTGGTTACTTCTCCAGATAACATGATTTTTGCATATTCGATATGTGAATTAATCACATTTGCAACTTTTAAGCTATTTAGGTCAACAATATCGCCTTCGACTTTCATTAAATCTGAAAGGCGAACTTGAGCTGTAACTTTAGCTTTACGTGAGGTAAAACCAAATTTTGGTAAACGACGATATAAAGGCATTTGACCACCTTCAAAGCCGCGACGAACGCCACCACCTGAACGAGATTTTTGACCTTTAATACCACGAGTACCAGTTTTACCTAATCCTGAACCGATTCCTCGACCCAGACGTTTTGGTGCATGCTTTGAACCTTCAGCAGGAGATAAAGTATTTAAACGCATTACTATTACTCCTCTACTTTAACCATGTAATAAACTTGGTTTACCATACCACGAATTGCAGGAGTATCCTCACGCTCAACAGTATGACCAATACGACGTAATCCTAGACCTACTAATGTCGCTTTATGCTTAGGCAGACGACCTATAGAACTACGAGTTTGTGTAATTTTAATTGTTTTTGCCATGGTTAATTACCCCAAAATTTCTTCGACGGTTTTACCACGTTTAGCAGCAACCATTTCTGGTGATTTCATACTTTCTAAGCCATCAATAGTTGCACGAACCACATTAATTGGGTTAGTAGAACCATATGCTTTAGCTAGAACGTTACGAACTCCAGCAACTTCTAAAACTGCACGCATCGCACCACCGGCGATAATACCTGTACCTTCTGATGCTGGTTGCATATAAACACGAGAGCCTGTGTGAGCACCTTTAACAGGATGCTGTAAAGTATCGTTATTTAAAGCAACATTAATCATATTGCGACGTGCTTTTTCCATTGCTTTTTGGATTGCTGCTGGCACTTCACGTGCTTTACCATATCCAAAACCTACGCGTCCATTACCGTCACCAACAACTGTTAGTGCAGAAAAACTAAAAATACGACCACCTTTTACGGTTTTAGAAACTCGGTTAACTGCGATTAGTTTTTCCTGCAGTTCACCAGCTTGTTTTTCGATGTTTGACATCTTTAACTCCTACCTTAGAACTGTAGGCCAGCTTCGCGAGCAGCATCTGCTAGCGCCTGAACTCGACCATGATATTGGAAACCTGAACGATCAAATGAAACTTCTTTGATATCTTTTGCTAACGCACGTTCAGCAATTGCTTTACCAACTGCTGCTGCAGCGTCTTTGTTTCCTGTGTATTTTAAACTTTCACTGATAGCTTTTTCTAATGTAGAAGCGGCTGCCAGTACTTCTGATCCGTTTGGTGCGATAATCTGCGCATAAATATGACGCGGAGTGCGGTGAACTACCAAGCGAGTTGCAAGTAGTTCATGCATCTTGCGACGCGCTTTAGTTGCACGACGGATACGAGCTGATTTCTTATCCATAGTGTTACCTTACTTTTTCTTAGCTTCTTTAGTACGCACAACTTCATCTGCGTAACGAACACCTTTACCTTTATAAGGTTCAGGACGACGATAAGCACGGATATCAGCAGCTACTTGCCCAATTAACTGTTTATCAGTACTTTTTAATACGATTTCAGTTTGAGATGGACATTCAGCTGTTACACCTGCAGGTAATTGATGTTCAATTGGATGTGAATATCCAAGAGATAAACTAATTGTATTACCTTTCACTTGTGCACGATAACCGACACCAACTAGCTGAAGTTTTTTAGTAAAACCTTCAGTAACACCAATAACCATTGAATTAATCAAAGCACGCGCAGTTCCAGCTTGAGCCCAAGCATCTGCAAAACCATCACGAGGAGCAAATTTAATTTGTCCTTCTTCTTGATTAATCACAACAGCATTATTTATTGTGCGAGATAATTCGCCATTTTTACCTTTAATCGTAATTACCTGACCATTGAGTTTTACCTCTACGCCAGCAGGAACAACGACAGGTGCTTTTGCAACACGAGACATTCTTTTCTCCCTTACGCTACGTAGCAGATAATTTCACCACCAAGACCTGCTTGGCGTGCTGCACGATCAGTCATAACACCTTTAGAAGTAGAAACAACTGCGATACCTAATCCTGCCATAACTTTCGGCAATTCATCTTTACGTTTATAAATACGTAAACCTGGACGGCTAACACGTTTGATACTTTCTACAACAGCTTTACCTTGGAAATATTTTAAAGTAATTTCCAGTTCTGGCTTAGTGTCACCAACAACTTTAAAGTCCCCAATATAACCTTCTTCTTTTAGCACATTGGCAATTGCCACTTTTAGCTTAGAGGAAGGCATGGTGACTGCAACTTTATTCGCAGATTGACCATTACGAATACGGGTCAACATATCTGCTATAGGATCTTGCATGCTCATCTATAACACTCCCCTGATTACCAACTTGCCTTTTTAAGACCAGGAATCTCACCACGCATGGCTGACTCACGAACCTTAATACGGCTTAAACCAAACTTACGAAGGACGCCATGAGGACGACCAGTTTGACGACAACGACGACGTTGACGTGATGGACTAGAATCACGAGGAAGCGTTTGCAATTTAAGCACTGCATTCCAACGATCTTCATCTGATGCATTAAGATCAGAGATAATCGCTTTTAATTCTTGACGCTTTGCAAAATATTTCTCTGCTAGCTTTACGCGTTTCTTATCGCGTTCAATCATTGATTGTTTAGCCATTATGCCCTACCTTACTTACGAAATGGGAAGTTAAAGGCAGATAATAAAGCTCGGCCTTCTTCATCTGATTGTGCAGTAGTGGTGATAGTAATATCTAAACCACGAACACGATCAACTTTGTCATAATCGATTTCAGGGAAAACGATTTGCTCACGAACACCCATGCTATAGTTACCACGACCATCAAAAGATTTTGCACTTAAACCGCGAAAATCTCGAGTACGAGGAAGGGCAATATAAACTAGACGCTCAAAAAATTCCCACATACGTTCGCCACGTAAAGTGACTTTACAACCAATAGGATACCCTTGACGGATTTTAAAACCAGCAACTGATTTGCGTGCTTTAGTGACTAGTGGTTTTTGACCACTGATTGCAGCTAAATCTGCAACAGCATTATCTAATAATTTCTTATCAGTAATTGCTTCACCCACACCCATATTCAAGGTGATCTTTTCGATCCGAGGGACTTGCATGACAGATTTGTAGCCAAACTGTTCTTGCAGTTTATTTACTACCTGTGCTTTGTAGTAATCATGCAGTTTCGCCATCGTACACTCCAAATTACTTAATTGATTAATTCATTAGTAGACTTATAAAAACGGACTTTTTTACCGTCTTCAATACGAAAGCCTACGCGATCTGCTTTGCCAGTAGATGGATTAAAAATTGCCACATTAGAAACATTGATAGCTGCTTCTTTTTCAACAATTCCACCTTCTTGATTTAATGCTGGTACTGGTTTTTGATGTTTTTTCACCAAATTGATACCTTCAACAATCACTTTGCCTGTAGACAAAACACTCTTAACTTTACCGCGTTTACCTTTATCTTTGCCAGTTAACACGATAACTTCATCTTCTCGACGGATTTTCGCTGCCATTACCCGCTCCTTACAGTACTTCTGGTGCTAATGAAATGATCTTCATAAACTTCTCAGAGCGAAGTTCACGAGTGACCGGTCCAAAAATACGCGTACCAATCGGTTGCTCACTGTTATTATTTAAAATAACACAAGCATTGCGATCGAAACGAATGACAGATCCATCAGGGCGACGAACACCTTTTCTAGTGCGCACAACAACAGCTTTAAGTACATCACCTTTTTTAACTTTACCACGCGGAATGGCTTCTTTAATGGTAACTTTGATGATATCGCCTACAGCTGCATAACGACGGTGCGATCCACCGAGAACCTTGATACACATTACGCTACGTGCGCCAGAGTTATCGGCAACATCTAGCCTAGTCTGTTCTTGGATCATTTTAATGCTCCGTATAAATTAATTATTGTCTAATCTACCTTCATCCACTTCAACTACCATGGATAAGAATAGACAACCAAAAACCCACTTAAGTGAGGGTGCATAGTATAACACCACTCAAATAAAATGGATAGCATAAAATAAACGGCCGTTGAGCCGTTTATTATATTATGTACAGTTTTTAATCAAAAAAAATTAAATAACTGCTTTTTCAACGATTCGAACAAGAGTCCAAGATTTGGTTTTTGATAATGGACGACACTCTTTAATTTCAACAGTATCACCAATACCACACTCGTTGTTTTCATCATGTACATGCAATTTAGTCGTACGTTTAATGAACTTACCATATAACGGATGCTTCACTTTACGTTCAATAGCTACAGTAATAGATTTATCCATTTTGTCGCTAATAACACGACCTTGCTGAGTACGAATTTTTACTTCAGTAGTCATATTACGCACCCGCCTTTTCAGTTAATAATGTTTTAACTCGTGCAATATTACGACGCACTTGTTTTAACATATGAGTCTGTGTTAACTGACCTCCAGCTAATTGCATACGCAAGTTAAATTGCTCACGTAATAAATTAAGAAGTTCAGTATTTAACTCTTCAACGCTTTTTTCGCGTAGCTCTTTTGCTTTCATTTACATCACCGTCTTAATCACAAAGGTGGTTTTAATTGGCAGTTTTGCAGCTGCCAACGCAAATGCTTCACGAGCAACTTCTTCCGGTACACCGTCCATTTCATAGAGGACTTTACCTGGTTGAATCTGAGCAACCCAGTATTCAACGTTACCCTTACCTTTACCCATACGCACTGCAAGTGGTTTTTCGGTAATTGGTTTATCAGGGAAAACTCGAATCCAGATTTTACCTTGACGCTTAACTGCACGAGTCATTGCACGACGTGCTGCTTCGATCTGGCGCGCAGTCAAACGACCACGACCTACAGCCTTAAGACCGAATGTACCGAAACTAACATCAGTACTTACAGCAAGACCACGATTGCGGCCCTTGTGCACTTTACGGAATTTTGTACGCTTTGGTTGTAACATCAGCGACGCTCCTTATTGTTTTCGGCCTTTTCGCTGCTTTTTCGGTTGAGCAGCAGGTTGTTTTTCTGCTTGTTCAACGGCAGCCATACCACCAAGGATCTCACCTTTGAAGATCCACACTTTAACACCAATAATACCATAGGTAGTTAATGCTTCAGATAAACCATAGTCAATATCAGCCCGTAATGTATGTAAAGGTACACGACCTTCACGATACCATTCGCTACGAGCAATTTCAGCACCGCCTAAACGACCACTTACTTCGACTTTGATACCTTTAGCACCCGCCTTCATTGCATTTTGAACCGCACGTTTCATAGCTCGACGGAACATAACGCGGCGTTCTAATTGAGAAGTAATGCTATCAGCAACTAATTTAGCATCAAGTTCTGGTTTACGAACTTCAGCAATATTAATTTGTACTGCTACATCACGTTTTTCTCTTTTGTCTTTATATTTATTGACAATAGAAGCTACGGCATTACGTAATTTTTCAACGTCCTCGCCTTTTTTACCTATCACAATACCCGGACGAGCAGTGTGAATAGTAATACGAACGTTAGTTTCTGCTGAACGGTCGATAACAATCTTAGAGATTGACGCTTGAGATAATTCTTTATTTAAGAATTCACGCACTCTAAAATCACTTTCTAAATTATCAGCGAATGTCTTTGTACCCGAATACCATGTAGATGTCCAAGGCTTGACAATGCCTAATCGGATACCATTTGGATTTACTTTTTGACCCATTGCTATTCTCCAGCCTAGCGATCTGAAACGATCACGGTGATGTGACTCGTACGCTTCAAAATTCGATCTGCACGACCTTTCGCACGAGGCATAATACGCTTCATGGTTGGGCCTTCATCTACGAAAATCTTCGCAACTTTTAGATCATCAATATCAGCACCATCGTTATGCTCTGCATTAGCAATAGCAGACTCTAATACTTTTTTAACAAGTACAGCCGCTTTTTTATTGGTGTACGTTAAAATATCTAGTGCCTGAGACACATTCTTACCGCGAACAAGATCTGCAACTAAGCGAACTTTTTGTGCAGAAGAACGAGCGTGGCGGTACTTTGCAATTGTTTCCATCTCTTTCTCCTACTTATTTCTTCTTAGCTTTCTTATCAGCCGCGTGGCCGCGATAAGTACGAGTCGGCGCGAATTCACCCAATTTATGACCAACCATTTCGTCGGAAACATAAACTGGAACGTGCTGACGACCATTATGGACAGCGATGGTCAAACCGATCATGTTAGGAAAGATCGTTGAACGACGGGACCAAGTACGAATTGGTTTCTTGTCCCCGCTTTCCACCGCTTTCTCTACCTTCTTCAGCAAGTGTAGGTCAATAAAAGGACCCTTCTTGAGAGAACGTGGCATAGCTAATCCTCTATATTAATTATTTCTTATTGCGACGGCGAACAATATACTTATCAGTACGTTTGTTGCTACGCGTTTTCAATCCTTTGGCTTTTTGACCCCATGGAGACACAGGATGTTTACCAAAGTTACGACCTTCACCACCACCATGTGGATGGTCTACCGGGTTCATTGCTGTACCACGAACAGTAGGACGAACACCACGCCAACGCGTTGCACCCGCTTTACCTAATACGCGAAGCATATGCTCTGAATTACCAACTTCACCAATAGTGGCACGACAATCAGATAATACTTTACGCATTTCACCTGAACGTAGACGTAATGTTACATAAGCACCATCACGCGCAACGATTTGAACATAACTACCAGCAGAGCGAGCAATTTGTCCGCCTTTACCTGGTTTCATTTCAATATTATGCACAGTAGAACCGACTGGGATATTGCGCATTGGTAAACAGTTACCTGTTTTAATTGCTGCATCAACACCAGATTGGATCTGATCACCTGCTTTTAAGCCTTTAGGCGCTAAAATATAACGGCGTTCACCGTCTTTATATAAAACCAATGCAATATTTGCACTACGGTTTGGATCATATTCCAAACGTTCAACAACTGCTGGAATACCATCTTTATTACGCTTAAAGTCAACAATACGATAATGTTGTTTATGACCACCACCAATGTGACGGGTAGTGATACGACCATTATTATTGCGACCACCAGTTTTGCTTTTTGAATCAAGCAACGGTGCATAAGGTTTACCTTTATGCAACTCTGGGTTAACCACTTTAACAACGTGGCGACGACCCGGAGATGTAGGTTTACACTTAACAACTGCCATTGTTCTTACTCCTCCGAATTACTCAGCGACGCCAGCAAGGTCTAAATTTTGACCTTCTGCTAAAGTAACGTAAGCTTTTTTCCAGTCGCTACGGCGACCAATTTGTTGACCACGACGTTTAACTTTACCTTTCACAACAAGTGTATTAACGTCATCTACTTTAACTTCAAATAGCTGTTCAACTGCGGCTTTAATCTCTCTCTTAGTAGCATCTTTAGCAACTTTCAATACTAATGTATTTGTTTTTTCCATTGAAATAGATGCTTTCTCAGAAACATGTGGTGCTCGCAGGACTTTAAGCAGACGCTCTTCACGAATCATGCTAACATCTCCTCTACTTGTTTAACGGCATCAACTGTGATAACCACTTTGTCAAATGCAATCAAACTAACTGGATCAATACCTGCCACATCACGCACATCAACTTTATGCAAGTTACGTGCTGCTAAGAAAAGATTTTCATCAACTTCAGAAGCGATAATAAGAACATCATTAAGATTCATATCGTTTAATTTCTGAGTTAATAATTTAGTCTTAGGTGCTTCAACAGTAAATGTTTCAACCACAACTAAACGTTCTTGACGCACTAATTCAGAGAAAATACTCTTTAATGCACCACGATACATTTTACGGTTAACTTTTTGGCTATGATCTTGTGGTTTTGCTGCAAATGTTACACCACCACTACGCCAGATTGGGCTCTTAATTGAACCTGAACGAGCACGACCGGTACCTTTTTGACGCCATGGTTTTTTACCTGAACCAGCGATTTCTGCACGAGTTTTTTGTGCGCGAGAACCTTGACGAGCAGCAGATGCATAAGCAACAACTACTTGATGAACTAACGCTTCATTAAACTCACGTCCGAAGGTAGTTTCGGAAACAGAAAGCGCTTTCGCGTCTTTTACTACTAATTCCATCTCTATCTCCTCGACGTTAAGCCTTGATTGCCGGTTTAACAATTACGTCACTATTGATTGCGCCAGGAACTGCACCCTTAATTAATAAAAGATTACGTTCAGCATCAACACGTACAATATCTAAGTTTTGAACAGTTACACGTTCATTACCTAGGTGACCTGCCATTTTACGACCTTTAAACACTTTACCTGGAGTTTGGTTTTGACCAATAGAACCATGACCACGGTGTGCCAAAGAGTTACCATGAGTAGCATCTTGAGTACGGAAATTCCAACGTTTAGTAACGCCAGCAAAACCTTTACCTTTAGATGTCCCAGTAACATCAACTTTCTTAACGTCAGCGAAGATATCAACGTTAATACTTTGACCTACAGAAAATTCACCTTCTTCAAAACGGAATTCCCATAGACCACGACCAGCTTCAACGCCAGCCTTAGCGAAATGACCTGCTTCAGGTTTGTTTACACGGCTTGCTTTTTTGCTGCCAGTAGTAACCTGAATAGCTTGATAACCATCATTCTCAAGTGTTTTAACTTGAGTAATGCGGTTGCTTTGAACTTCAACTACGGTGACAGGAATAGAAACACCATCTTCAGTGAAGATACGCGTCATTCCTACTTTACGACCGATTAAACCAATCATTGTTTCGACCTCTCAATCATTCAGCTTAGGACTAACCTAAACTGATCTGCACATCAACACCGGCAGCAAGGTCTAGACGCATTAAAGCATCAACTGTTTTTTCAGTTGGCTCAACAATATCAACTAGACGTTTATGAGTGCGAATCTCGTACTGATCACGCGCATCTTTATTAACGTGTGGGGAAATCAATACAGTGAAACGCTCTTTGCGTGTCGGTAATGGAATAGGACCACGAACTTGCGCACCTGTGCGCTTCGCAGTTTCTACAATTTCAGCAGTTGATTGATCAATCAAACGATGATCAAACGCTTTTAACCGGATACGGATTCTTTGGTTCGACATGAGACCAGAGCTCCATTATTTAAAAGTTATAACAAAAGACTACTCCTCTTACCCTGTTTCGATTGACAGGAGAGTGTAATCCGTTCTTTTTCGTAACCCCCAAATCGGGAGTATTGTTGATATAATTAGCTATTTTTTATAACAATTATATCTTTTTCTCATTTGTTTACATAAAGGCAATAAACAAAGTGGGGCGATTATACTCTGTTAGTTAACTAACGGCAAGAAATAAATACAGATATTTGGGTTTAAAGATGAGAAGCTTTTTCTGGTTATTAATTTACAATTACCAAATTTCAATCAAATAACCAGATTTAATATTATTTTTATATTAACCCATAATGGATAATCATTATGATAACTTACTAATGATCTTCTTTAGCATGATTAAGGCTATATCTTGGGATTTCGACCTCTAAATCTTCATTCGTGACACGAGCTTGACAGCTTAAACGACTATGCGGTTCAACTCCCCAGGCTTTATCTAACATATCATCTTCTTGTTCATCGCTTGCTTCAAGCGAATCAAATCCCTTACGCACAATACAGTGGCATGTTGAACAAGCACATGACATTTCACAAGCATGCTCGATTTCAATATCATTGCGCAATGCCACTTCTAAAATGGATTCGCCTTCTTGGGCATCGACAGTTTTTCCATCTGGACAAAGCTCCGCATTCGGTAAAAAAGTAATTTTTGGCATAATAATCTCGTTAGTTAAATATCATCAACGTTATGGCCAGTTAACGCATGTCGAATTGACCTATCCATCCGCTTAGCTGCAAAATTTTGTGTTACTTTATCAACAATTTTAATTTGTTTTTCAATTGCATAACTGTCATTTGACTCACTTACAGCTTGTAATTGATGCTTAGCAATTAAAATATGGTTTAGTTCACTTTCATCTAATAAGTCAGCATCTTTATCTAAAGCACTTTGCAAGCTTTCAAGCACTCTAGCTGCCTCAACTTTTTGTTCAGCAAGTATTCGAATCTGTTTATCTTGCTGTGCGTAACTGATTGAATCTTGAATCATATCGGCAATTTCATTATCAGTCAGTCCATATGAAGGTTTTACTTGGATAGCAGCTTCAATACCCGTTGATTTTTCCATTGCTGTTACACTTAATAAACCATCAGCATCAACTTGAAAAGTCACCCTAATGTGCGCACCACCGGCAGGCATTGCTGGAATACCTTGCAGAGTAAAACGAGCCAAAGATCGACAATCAGCAACACTTTCACGTTCTCCTTGTAAAACATGAACCATCATCGCAGTTTGACCATCTTTAAAAGTTGTAAACTCTTGAGCTCTTGCACACGGAATTGTACTATTACGTGGAATAATTTTTTCGACCAATTCACCCATGATCTCAATACCTAACGACAATGGAATCACATCAAGCAATAACATATCTGAATCGGGTTTATTGCCAACCAAAATATCGGCCTGAATAGCTGCACCAATAGCAACTACTTTATCAGGATCGATAGATATCAAGGGATTAGTTTTAAAATAATTCCCTACTAATTCTCGCACTAATGGCACACGAGTAGAGCCGCCAACCATAACAACTTCAACTACTTCATCCACATTAATCTCGGCATCTTTCAATGCACGGCGACAAACAGCTAAAGTGCGTTTAACCAATGGCTCAATTAATTGTTGAAATTGCTGGCGAGTAATAGTCAAAGATTGATTATCCAGAGAAAATACAGCTAAATCTTGCTCACTTAATAAAATCTTTATTTCGGTAGCTTGGCTACTGATTTTTTGATTAATATAAGGATCTATATTATTAGTTAATCCTAATTTCTCTTTTATATAGTCAGCAAGTAGCCGATCAAAATCATCACCACCAAGAGCTGAGTCACCACTAGTGGCTAGAACCTCAAAAACACCTTTATTTAAGCGTAAAATAGAAATATCAAAAGTACCACCACCTAAATCATAAACAGCGATTATACCTTCCTTCCCTGAATCTAAACCGTACGCAATCGCAGCGGCTGTAGGTTCATTAAGTAGGCGCAATACATGCAAACCAGCTAATTTGGCAGCATCTTTTGTTGCTTGCCGCTGTGCATCATCAAAATAAGCTGGCACAGTAATAACCACACCATCAATTTCACCTTGTAAGCTCTCTTTTGCTCGCTCAGCTAACGCTGTCAAAATTTCTGATGAAACTTGTATTGGATTTACTTGTTCATTAGGTAAATTTAATAAAGGAACACCATTTTCAGTTTGTGAAAAAGTATAAGGAAATTGTGATAAATCTATATCAGATAAACTTCGCCCCATTAATCGCTTAATAGAGCTAACTGTATTTTGCGGATCATTCACAGCATTATCTTTGGCATTTTTTCCAATCGTGATAACAAAGTTATCATCATGATCGATGCCATAATGCACAACGGATGGCAATAGCGGATTACCTTCTAAATCAGGCAATACCTCTGCTTGTCCACTTCGTACCGTTGCTACTAATGAATTAGTTGTACCAAGATCAATTCCTACAGCAAGGCGGCGCTGATGTGGTAGTGGAGTTTGTCCTGGTTCGCTGATCTGTAATAATGCCATTTAATCTATCTCTATCGATACGTTACTTATCTTAAATTATAAATCAAATTGCTTTTCTTGTAACTTTTCGATTTGTTCAATCAATCTGGCAAGATAGCGAATTTTATAGATCTGATTAAGTGCTTTTGACCAATCTTGATTAGTAATAAATTGTAATAATTCGTTATAGACTATCTTTTGACGAGCAACAATCTCAGCATAAAAATCATCTAATAATTCAAAATTATCTTTATGTTCGATATCATCAAGTCTTTCACGTAAAACAAATTGCTCCATTAAAAAATTAGTATCATGAATAATACTTTGTTCAGTTGCTACGTCAAAACCTTGTAGAGATAAAAAATACTCAGCGGCTTTAATTGGATTTTTTAACGTATGATAACCATCATTAATGATTGCTGACTTTTGAACAATTGCCACTTTATCAATATCGTTTACAACAGCAAAATTATCTGGGTGATATTGCTTTTGCAATTGCTGATAATGAGTTGTTAGTTGAGCGATATCCACTGGCAATTGAACTGGCAAACTAAATAGCTCGAAGTAATTAACCATAATTATTGTGTCCGATTACACATTAAAGCTTTCGCCACAACCACATTCGTGCTTCGTATTAGGATTATTAAACTTGAAACCTTCATTTAATCCTTCTTTAACAAAATCAAGTTCAGTTCCATCAATATAAACTAAGCTTTTTTTATCCACGATAACTTTGACATGTTTATCTTCAAAGACACTATCATCATCATTAATCACATCGGCAAACTCTAAAACATAAGCCATACCAGAACAACCCGATGTTTTAACACCCAATCGTAACCCAATCCCCTTTCCGCGATTAGCCAAAAAGGCTTGAACACGATCAGCTGCGCTATTAGTCAATGTGATTGCCATTAACGTTGTCCTTTTTTGGTTTTATAGTCATCAATAGCAGCTTTAATTGCATCTTCCGCTAAAATTGAACAGTGAATTTTGACCGGAGGTAAAGCAAGTTCTTTAGCAATATCCGTATTTTTGATAGCTTCTGCTTCGTCTAATGATTTACCTTTTATCCATTCTGTAACCAAAGAACTTGATGCAATTGCACTACCACAACCATAAGTTTTAAACTTAGCATCTTCAATAATACCGTTGTCATTCACTTTGATTTGTAGACGCATCACATCACCACACGCTGGTGCGCCAACCATACCACTACCAACATTAGGATCATTTTGATCAAACGAACCAACATTACGTGGGTTTTCATAATGATCAACGACTTTTTCACTATATGCCATAATTTACTCCCAATTTTAATGTGCTGACCATTTAATCTTTGTTAAATCAACGCCATCTTTAAACATTTCCCAAAGAGGCGATAAATCCCTTAATTTCCCAATAGATTCTCTGATTAATTTAATGACATAATCAATTTCTTCTTCTGTGGTAAAACGACCAATAGAAAATCGAATTGAACTATGAGCGAGCTCATCATTAAGCCCTAATGCTCGTAATACATAAGACGGCTCTAAACTCGCAGATGTGCATGCAGAACCAGATGAAACAGCTAAATCTTTTAAAGCCATCATCAACGATTCACCTTCAATGTAAGCAAAACTCACATTTAAGATATTTGGCACACTGTGTTCTAAAGAGCCATTTAAATAAACCTCTTCAATGTCTTTTAAACCATCCCATAAACGATTTTTTAAGGATAATAAACGAGGCATTTCAGTAGCCATCTCTTGTTTAGCTATATGATACGCTTCCCCCATACCCACAATTTGATGCACAGGTAAAGTACCAGAGCGCATACCTCGTTCATGACCACCGCCATGCATTTGAGCTTCAATACGAACACGCGGTTTACGCCTTACATAAAGCCCACCAATACCTTTTGGCCCATAAATTTTATGACCAGAAAATGACATTAAATCAACTTTTAAGTTAGCTACATCAATTGGTAATTTACCAACAGACTGGGTTGCATCAACATGAAAAACAATGCCTCTTTCACGGCACATCTCACCAATTTTTTCGATGTCTTGTATTACACCCGTTTCATTGTTGACATGCATAATTGATACAACGGTTGTATCACTACGCATAGCCGTTGCAAGTTTATCAAGATCAAGGATCCCATCGGATTCTGGCGTTAAATAAGTTACTTCATAACCTTCTCGCTCAAGCTGGCGGCAAGTATCAAGCACAGCCTTGTGCTCAGTTTTACAAGTAATAATGTGCTTACCTTTGGCTTGATTAAAATGAGCGGCACCTTTAATTGCTAAATTATCAGCTTCAGTTGCCCCTGACGTAAAGACAATTTCGCGTGAATCAGCACCAATAAGATCGGCAATTTGATTACGGGCAATATCAACGGCTTCTTCAGCTTGCCAGCCAAATTTATGGGAACGAGATGCTGGATTACCAAATATACCGTCTGGCGTTAAATACTGCATCATTTTTTCAGCAACTCTAGGATCTACAGGCGTTGTCGCTGCATAATCCATATAAATAGGTAGTTTCATTAATTACTCCCAATGAAAAATTCTGTATTCTATTTTTATTAATTAATTTGAACGTGTTGTATATTACTTTGTCGGCTAGCAACAGCTTTAACTTCTTTATTATTGACCAATTCACTCAATGTAATGCTAGTTAAAAAGTCCTCAATTCGTTCACTTAAATCATTCCACAGTGTATGGGTTAAACATCTAACACCACCTTGACATCCATCTTGCCCGTGACATTTTGTCGCATGCACTGTTTCATCGACAGCTTTAACAATTGAACTAATAGCAATTTGATCCATAGAACGACTCAGTATATAACCGCCACCTGGGCCTCTAACACTGCGCACCAAACCATTTTTTCGTAACCGAGCAAACAATTGTTCAAGATAAGAAAGTGAAATTTCTTGACGTTCTGAAATATCAGCTAGTGATACCGGTCCTGAATCTGCATGTAAAGCAACATCAAGCATTGCCGTCACCGCGTATCGCCCTTTTGATGTCAGTTTCATTGAGCATTCCTTTATATGTAAGTATGCATATTGTATATATCCTTTCGGTTTAGTCAAGTATTTAGTTGAGTGTTTTAGTAGGAATTAAACCGCAGTTCATTATCGACGAATCATAGCTTAATATGCTAATCTAATAAACTAAATTAACATAGGAGTTAAAGGATGAAATTAGTATTACGTTATTTTTTGATAATTAACCTATTGTTCACAGGTAACATTTATGCAGATAGTTCTCAAAAAGGTCGAGAAAATTATCAAAAATGGCTTAACTCCTATCAATCACTTAACTTTGAAGAACAGCGAACATTACTCTCTACCATAAAAGATTATCCATTATATCCTTATGCTGCTGTACAGTTTTTTCAGAGTAATATTAAAATCGTTTCACCACAAATGGTAAGCGATTTTATTAATCAATATAATGATTTTCCGCTAACAGCTTCATTAACACAATCTTATTTAAGCGAATTAAGCAATCGTCAAGATTGGAATTCAATCGTTTCGTTCCCAAAAGATAACTCCACACTTTCTAATTGTCGTTATCAATATGCATTACTACAACAAGGAAATAAGGAGGTTGCTTTTAGCTCTGTTGAATCTCTTTGGATGACAGGCAAAGAACTTCCTTCTGCATGCGATCCATTACTTGACGCTTGGGCTCAAGCAGGTAAACGGACAGCTAATTTAATACTATTACGTATCGAACTTGCTATTGATGCAAATAATTTAAAATTAGCCAAACACCTAGCTAATTTACTTGATGACAACTACAAAACAACAAAAATCAATTTACTAGCTGTTCTTAATAATCCTAAAAAATTAGAAGATTTTTCAAACAATATTAAAGCTAGCTCTTTCACTAAAAAAGTTGTCTTATCATCATTTCCTCGCTTAGTAAAAGCTGATATGAATTTAGCTGCAGCATTATTACCAAAATTAGTTAAACAGCAAACTTTAAGTAAAGCAGAGCAGGTAGCATTACAAAAGAGTTTAGCTAACAGCTACTTTAAAAATTCTGCAACAGATGAACAAATTAAATGGCGTGATAGCTATATTGCAAAATATCACGATACAACATTAGTTGAAAAACGTATCCGCCTTGCAATCGATAGCTATAACTTCACAGACATCGGTTATTGGATAGCACAACTATCACCAGAAGATCAATTAAAAGAAGACTGGCAATATTGGCAAGCTAGAGTTTTATTAAATAATAATAAAAAAAGTGAAGCTAACAAAATTTTGCAAACACTCACAACCAAACGTGGGTTTTATGGCATGATAAGTGCACAAACTCTTAATCAACCTTATTCGATCAATAACCAATCACCAAAGATTACACAATCAGAAATATCAACCTTAAAAAGCAAATACGACAATCAACCCTATGTAAAAAGAATTAACGAATTACGTTATTTAGGAATGCTTTCAGAATCAAGCTACGAATGGCGATATATGTTAACTAATCAAAAAAATAAGAATGAATATTTAGCATTATCTCAATATGCCTTACAAAAAGGGTGGGGTGATCTTAGCATTCAAGCAACCATTGCTGGCAAACTCTGGGATAACTGGACAGAACGTTTGCCTATTATGTACAAAGATTTATATAACAATGCATTAAAAGATAAAGCTATTGGTTTATCTTATGCTTTAGCTATTTCTCGCCAAGAAAGTGCACTTGATACTACTGTCAAATCACCTGTCGGCGCCAGTGGATTAATGCAATTAATGCCAGCCACAGCTAAAGAAACAGCTAAAAAAGTTAATTCAGTAACTTATATTTCATCTGCACAATTGTTTGATCCTCAAACAAATATACAGTTAGGCACTAGCTATTTAAACACTGCTTATCTACAAAATGATAAAAATCGTATATTATCTTCAGCCGCTTACAATGCTGGCCCAAATAATGTTAAGCGCTGGCTAAAAAAAAGTAACGGGAAACTTGATGCAGTAGCATTTATTGAGAGTATACCATTTACTGAAACACGTAATTACGTCAAAAACGTATTGGTATATGATTATATTTATCAAGTAATCTTAGGGCAAAAAGATGTCAATTTTCTTAGTTCAAATGAATTTAATAAACAATATTAATGGTGATTATAATGAAAACTAACGAATGGCAACAAACAGTTGAATTATTACACCAAGCATTTAACGATGGTTATTCACTAGATATTTTAAAATTACTAATGACTGCCGATGAGCGAGATGCTTTAATTACTCGAGTAAAAATCGTACATTCATTACTTGATGGTTCAATCAATCAACGCCAACTTAAAGAGCAACTAAAAATTGGTATTGCAACTGTAACAAGAGGCTCTAATAGCCTAAAAGAAGCAACTCCAGAATTTAAAAAGTGGTTAGAAAAGATTTTATTAAACTCAGATAACTAAAATTCAGTCAATATCTAATAGCAGATTTTTATATCATATTATAACTATAAACTTGATTGGATATTGACTTCACTATCAGCAACAACTGGCACACAATAATCACACTCCATATGCTTAATATCCTTAAACGATTCAACAGAATCATCGCGAAGATTATGATGAATCTCAATTACACAACTAGAGCAACGTAAACGTACTTTTAATGCTGGCATAGCAGCTAAATGCACTTGTGAAATAAAATCGCCAAACTCATCAGGAGAACCAATATATCTAAAGCAAAGATACAATCCTCCTTCATTAACTATCTGCTCAATATGCTCTAAATTATTATTCTGATCTAAAGCAATTGTATAAAAAAGCTCTTGTTCATTAGCATTATCTTTGCTTTTCAATATACGGCTAAAAGCATAAATTTTATCTGGCAAGTTTTCACATGTATTGCCACAGCGAGATATATAATTATGAAAAAATTGTGATCTTAGTTTATTTTCTTCATCTAATAATTGACTCAAATTGCAATTATTTTTAAAGGTGATACCCCAAAACGTTTTTTGAGGCATATTAACAAATTTTGGCTCAGGCAATGAAAACCGGTTTTTATTAAGCTCAATAGCAGGAGTTAATCCTGTAGGATCCCAAATATCTCCTCGTCGGTAACTTGCTGGGGTTTCATTGAATTGTTTTTTAAAAGAACGAGTAAATGTTTGTTGAGAATCAAAACGATATTGCATCGCAATATCTAAAATAGGCTTACTTGTCATGCGTAAAGCAAGCGCAGCATAAGTTAAACGACGATGTCGAATATAAGTACCAAGAACTTGACCAGTTACCTCTTTAAACATACGTTGTAAATGCCACTTTGAATAACCTGATTTTTGTGCAACATGATCAATAGATAATGGTTGTTCCAAATTTTTTTCAATCCAAACGATAAGATCTGAAATAATACTAACTTGATTCATAAAACCCCATCAGAATGTCAAATGGCAAACGTTATCCGATTATGACTCAATCCTAGCAATAAGCAAGATTTAAATAAAAATTATTTTCTGCCATTATTAGCAAAAAGAATGAGCTCCAGCTTGGTGTTCAGTAATATCTTTTACACCAGCGAGTTCAGGAAACTCTGCCATTAATTGTTTCTCAATACCTTCTTTCAAAGTATAATCGACCATTGAACAACCATTACACCCCCCACCAAATTGTAAAACAACATAATTATCTTCGGTTAACTCCACTAAACTAACATGCCCACCATGGCTAGCTAATTGCGGATTGACCTGTGCTTGAATTGCGTAATTAACACGCTCAATAAGAGGTGCATCATCAGCTACTTTTTTCATTTTTGAATTTGGTGCTTTTAATGTTAACTGCGAACCTAATTCATCAGTCACATAATCAATGACAGCTTCTTCTAAAAATGGCGCACTAATTTCATCAATATAAACTGAAAAATCAGCATACTGTTCTTCTATATCGCTATCTTCTATAGTATCAGCAGGGCAATACGAAACACCGCATTCCGCACTTGGAGTACCAGGGTTAATAACAAATACTCGAATTTGTGTTCCATCTGATTGATTAGCAAGTAATTTTTTAAAGTGCTGTTGAGCTGATTCAGAAATAGTGATAATAGACATAACCCCTCACTTTAATGTAATTAGGTAATAAACAAACCTAACATCATTTATAATATATTAATAATAGTTGACTAACTTTCTTGGTTATTATAGGGGTTGTTTAAGATTTTACAATACTGTACGGCATAAACAAACAACATAAACACTCGTTGCTCCACAATTTTTTAGTTGCTGACTAATTGCATCAATCGTATTACCTGTTGTAACGATATCATCAATAAGCATTACCGATTTATGTGAAAGATTTTGATGGCATATAAAAAGCTTTTCAACATTAGCGATTCGCTCTGTAAGAGATAGTTTTTTTTGATCTTGTACATTTGACGTTCGAGATAGTAAATAAGGATAAAATTCACAATCTAACCATCTTGCAATAGGTTTTGCCAATAACTCAGCTTGATTAAAACCACGAGACCAATAACGAAAATGATGCAATGGCACACAAGTGACCAAATCGGGCTTAATTAACGCATCAATTTCTCGCCGTTGATACCAAGCCAAAAACATCAATCTTGCCAATGCAGTACTCAATTCAATTTTGTTGTAGAACTTTAGATGATGAATCAATTTTTTTAAAGGATTAACATACTCAGAAACAGCAATAAGTTCATCCCAATAAGGTTTCTTTGCACGACACCGATAACATATATCAGTCGATAAAGAATGTGGTAAACAGCATTGATGGCAGACTTTATTAAATTTAGGTATATTTTGAACACATTGGCTACAAATGCCATGATGAGATAGAAATAAAGGCATATCACACAAAATACATCGCATAAAATTTAACAGTTTTTTTGTAAAAAAGTTTCAGGTTACACTATGTTTCAGTATAAAAACAGTTAGTATAAAAAAGGGAGTTATAAAAAACATTTTTTATAACTCCTTATCTTATTAATGTTTAAAATCAGGTTAACATCAATAAAATAGACCAATCAATTTTTTAATTAAATATAATTAAATCGTTATACGATATACAGCACAAAAAATTATCCGATTTTGCATAATTGTTATTTAAATTAGCTTAATATTCGGTATAATCAGCCAATTCAAACGGAAAGAGGTTTTATTATATGAAAAAAATCAAACTATTAATTTTAACATTACTGCTAACAATTTTTTCAACTGTCGCCTCAGCTATTCCTCAAGTCTTATTACAAACCAGTATGGGCGATATTGAGATTGAACTAGACAGCGAACATGCGCCAATTACCACTAAAAACTTTCTTGATTATGTTAATAGTGGTTTTTATGAAAATTTAACTTTCCACCGTGTAATTCCTGGATTTATGATTCAAGGTGGTGGCGCTGATGATCAACTAAAATTTAAAGAGAATAACTCACCAATTAAAAATGAAGCAGACAATGGTTTAAAAAATGATCGTGGCACCATTGCAATGGCGAGAACAAGTGAAATAAACAGCGCAACCAGTCAATTTTTTATCAACGTAGTAAACAATGATTTCCTTAATTACAAATCTCCAGAACAATATGGTTATGCTGTATTTGGTAAAGTAACTAAAGGGATGGATATAGTTGATAAAATTGTTAGTGTCCCAACTAAACGCGTGGGACCACATCAAAATGTGCCAGTTGAGCCTATTTATATCAAAAAAGCAATTGTTATTAAAAATGATTAAAATTGCACTTTGTTAACAAAAACCACTTTTTAAAAGTGGTTTTTTGTTTTATTTAAGCTGACTAAGTAAATTAGCAATTGTCCTCACACCAATACCTGTTGCCCCCGTTGCCCATAAAGCTGTGGCGCTTTTACGGAATGTTGCAGAACAATCAATATGTAGCCAATTTTTTTGATAATTTTTAATAAAATGCGATAAGAAAGCCGCAGCAATACTTGCTCCAGCAGTATTAGGTATACCTGAATTTGCTATATCAGCAAATGATGATGGGAATTGCGAACGGTGAAACTCGGCTAATGGTAATCGCCAAAAAGCTTCATGCTCAATATCGCTACTAGCTAACAATTGATTAGCAAATTTATCATCAAACGAAAGTAATGACTGATAATCATTCCCTACCGCAATCTTAGCCGCTCCAGTCAGTGTTGCACAATCAATAATATAATGAGGTTGATCATTATCAGCACAAATTAAACCATCAGCCAAAACTAGTCGACCTTCTGCATCAGTGTTATCAACTTCAACCGTTCTACCGTTACGGTAACGAATAATATCGCCTAATTTAAACGCATTGCCACTTACTAAATTATCGGCACAACATAGATAAAGTTTAATACGTTGATTTAAACCGCGCGCAATGGCTAATGCTAATGCGCTTGTTACTAATGCAGCCCCCCCCATATCTGAGCGCATTGACTCCATAAAATTACTTGGTTTTAAACTATATCCTCCTGAATCAAAGGTAATACCTTTACCAACTAAACATGTCGTTATCGGTGAATTAGAATTTTGGGTTGGGTTATAATCTAGTTCAAGCAAAGCCGCTGGCCGATCCGAACCTTTTCCAACCGTATAAATGCCCATATAACCTTGCTCTCTTAAAGCTTCACCTGAAATGATGTTGTAAGTCACAGCAGATGAGTAAGTGCTAATTAACTTAGCTGCTCGTGTGGCTAACTCAACAGGACTTAATGTTTCAGCTTGTTCATTAATAATATCCCGACACCAATCAATAATTTCTATACGACGTTTCAATTCTTGTTTGTCTTTGGTGTTGAGTTCTGACCAAGTTACTTTTGTACTTTTTTTGGCATTACGATAGCCCAACCAAAAATGCCAACAAGCTTCGAGATCCCAATTTTCACCACTTAGTTTAACCGAATTTATTCCTTGGTTATCTAACTTGCGACCTGCACGTTGAATCGCCCCTAAGCGATGTTCCGGTTTATAATGAATAGTAATCGCCTCGTTAGAAAAACTCAGTAATGCATCTTTTCCCCACTGTTTTGGTGCAGGTTTATCAGTTAGTAAAACAGATAACATTGACATAGTAAAAACCTCAAAAAATTGATAAACAACATAACAATGAGTTAATTCTAATCAGAAACATGTTAATATAGCAAGTAAAGTTAAAAATAAATAAGGACGGGTTATGGCATCAGTTGTACCGATAAAAAATGGGATTAATTTTCGTGATTTAGGTGGAATCAAAACAATTGATGGACGTCAAATTCGATCGGGCCTACTATACCGATCAGGCGCATTCTCGCTTATTACACAACAAGAGCAATTTTTTTTAGCTAATCAGCTAAATCTGCACTACGTTTTAGACTATCGCGATCCTGATGAAATTGAGCGAAATCCAGATAAATTATGGCAAAATGCTCATTATATTAATGTACCAGCTAATCCGTTGAGCAATACGATCACCGCAAGTTTAACAAGTGATTTAGGTAATGCTCACCAAACACTTAAAAAAAATGCTCCATTTGATTTTATGATTAAGCTTTACCAGCTACTACCATTTAATAACGCAGCATATCAAAAACTTTCCTCAATCCTACTAAACTCACAAGGTAGACCATTAGTACAACATTGTGCTGTTGGTAAAGATCGTACAGGTGTTGGCGTTGCATTAACATTGTTTGCTTTGGGTGTTAGTGAAGAAACTGTCATGCAAGATTATTTACTAACAGAACAGCTATTGTCAGATTATCGTGAAAATCTATTAAGCCAATACCAACATAAAATGACGCCTGATGAGTTTGAAAAACGCAAATTAATTTTTGCTGCCAAAAAAGAGTATCTAACTGCAGCACTGAATGCAATTAAAACACGTCACGGTACAATTGACAATTGGTTATCACAGGAATATCAATTAAACGAGACTAATAGAAAAAGAATTCAAGATATCTATCTAGTTTAATAAATAACAAGCCATCATTGCGCCATAATAGATAACGGAAAAACATTGTATTAAGACAACAAAATTAATTTAGAGATCGGTTGATTGCTATTCACCGATAGGTGAACATCGCCCACTTGACGATATTGATAATAAAATTCTTGTGCAAAAGGCGCCATAATCATCTGCTGTTTTAAGTCGACGTTAACCGATTTTATTTGCCAAACTCCTTTAGCATAAAGCTTTAATGCAGACTCTTTTAATGTCCATAGTTGCCAAAAGGCTCTTAATGTATCATCTTGTTTAGTCATCCATTGATATTCGTCATCAGCAAAAAAATTTTTAGCTACTTTCAAATAATTTTTTCGTGGACGTGCTACTTCGATATCTAAACCAACCTTACCTTCTAACGAAATCGCAACTGCTACCCAATCTTGGCTATGACTAATATTAAAATCTGGTAAGTGTGGCTCTAAAAAAGAGGGGCGACCATTATCACCAACCTTAATAACAGGTAACATCGAAATATCACAGTATTGTTTAAGCAAATGAGCCAAAATTGATCGGCAAACTAAAAACTGTTTTTTACGTTGGCCACTTAAATTATTCGCTTCATCAAGAAGAGTTTGAGGCAACAGTGAAAAATCAATGTCAGCATCCTTAAGACAAGCAAGTTGAGCAATTAGCATAATTGGCAAGAAAATATTAATAAAATTTATTTTTTACTATTCTAACAGCATGCTATGCTAACTGTTATCAAAATTAATAAAAATATCAACCTTAATAATTAGTAGCAAGGGTGTATCATTATGTCATTACCAACAAAATTAGTTCATGCAGGACGTAAAAAGCGTTATACGCAAGGCGCTGTTAATTCGGTTATTCAACGTGCATCATCATTGGTTTTTGATTCAATTGAAACAAAAAAAGAAGCAACCAAAAACCGTGCTAATGGTGCATTATTTTATGGACGCCGTGGTACATTAACTCATTTTGCGCTACAAGATGCGATGGTTGAAATCGAAGGTGGAGCTGGTTGCTATCTATACCCTTGTGGCGCAGCTGCCGTCGCTAATGCTATTTTAGCTTTTGTTCAAGCTGGCGATCATATATTAGTGTCTGAAGCTGCTTACGAACCTACTCAAGAATTTTGTCAGCAAATTTTAAAAAATTTTGGTGTTGAAACAGATTACTTTACGCCATTAGTGGGTCACAATATTACAAATCAAATTAAACCCAATACCAAAGTGGTATTTTTAGAATCACCAAGCTCAATTACGATGGAAATTCATGATATTCCTTCAATGGTTAAAGCAATTCGCAGCATCAATCCAGAAATTATTATTATGATCGATAATACATGGAGCGCCGGCGTATTATTCAAAGCATTAGATCATGATATTGATATCTCAATACAAGCAGGTACTAAATACCTAATCGGCCATTCTGATGCCATGATAGGCACTGCTGTTGCTAACAAACGCTGTTGGGAAAAATTACGCGAACGTTCTTACTTAATGGGACAAATGTGCGATGCGGATACCGCTTATATAGCCACACGAGGATTGCGAACATTAGCAATACGATTAAAGCAACACCACGAAAATGGCATAAAAGTAGCAAAATGGTTAGCTCATCATCCTAAAGTTGCTACCGTCAATCACCCAGCATTAGAAAGTTGTAAGGGGCATGAATATTTTAAACGAGATTTTTCAGGTGCCAGTGGATTATTTTCTTTTGTACTCAAAGATCGATTAACTGACGAGCAATTATCTGATTTTATTGACAACTTAACTTATTTCTCAATGGCTTATTCATGGGGCGGTTTTGAATCATTAATTTTAGCTAATCAACCCGAAGAACTAGCAAAAATTAGACCTGTATCTGGTATTGATTTTAAAGGAACTTTAATTCGTCTTCATATAGGGCTTGAAGATCCCGATGATTTAATCGCCGATCTTGTTACTGGTTTAGACAGAATCAAGCTATAAAAAATGAATCTATATAAAGCCAATGCATTACGAATGTTTAGTTTAGCATAATTAAGTAGAAGATGAATAATCAAAACCAAATCACGTGTGACGAAATAATAAAACAAACAGTTTTTCATAATATAAAACACCACAAAGCGCTACTGGTTGCATATAGTGGTGGTGTTGACTCAACGGTATTAATGCATGTGCTTGTTAAGCTTAAAAAACAATTGTTACCAAATTTAGAACTAAGAGCGATCTATATTCATCATGGTTTGAGTAGCAATGCTGACAACTGGGCAACGCATTGCAGGCAACAATGCCAAACATGGCAAGTTCCAATAATTATTGAAAAAGTCAGACTTGATCCCATAGCGGGTAATATTGAAGAGCAAGCTAGAAATGCACGTTACCAAGCTATATATCACCATCTAAAAGATGATGAAACGTTATGTACAGCTCAACATCTTGATGATCAATGTGAAACTTTCTTCTTGGCATTGAAACGTGGTAGTGGACCTGCGGGATTGTCCGCAATGCCAAGGGAAAATCAACAACATCTTCGACCTTTATTAACAATATCACGATCACAAATTGAAACCTATGCGAATAAACATCAACTCAATTGGATAGAAGATGAAAGCAACCAAGATGATCACTACGACCGTAATTTTTTACGCTTAAAAGTCTTACCAATTCTTAATCAACGCTGGCCACATTTTTCGCAAATGGTTGCACGCAGTGCGGAATTATGTCAACAACAAGAAACGTTAATTAATGAGTTATTATTGGTAGAGTTTAAGCAAGTTATCACCGAACAAAATCAACTGGCTATTGCACCATTAATGGACTATTCCGAGTATAAACGAAATGCAATCTTACGCATGTGGTTTAAACACAATCATATTAATATGCCAACACGCCAACAAATAACATTAATTTGGCAAACCGTTGCATTAGCAAAAGAAGATGCCAATCCGAAATTTATCTTTAATAACCAACAAGTTCGCCGTTATCAAAATCAACTTTATTTGTTAGCATTATATCAAGATATTGAACAGCAAATCCTAAACTGGGATTTAGCGTTGCCATTAACACTTCCAGATAATGTTGGCGAATTACAAGTTAATTATCAAACTGATTTATGTTGCCGCTTACCACAAGCAGATGAAAAAATCACCGTACGATTCCATGCTCAAGGAAAATTTCAAATTGTTAATCGTCATGGTTCACGATCAATAAAAAAACTATGGCAAGAGCATAATATTCCACCATGGATGCGAACTCGAATCCCTCTGATTTACTACAACGAACAACTGATTTGCGCAGTTGGCGCATTTGTTACCGAACAAGGAAAAGGAACACAAATCGGTTTTATTCTTGTAAAGAATAACCTATAAGTTTATACCCTAATAGGTTTTGTTATAGCGTTTAGCTTGCTGACTTAATTTAGTTTTGATGGATTTTTCAACTTTGACTAGCTATAAATAATGGTTTAAGAACATTCATTCTTACAGATTAAAGGAATAAAAAGCTTCAATCGGGCTTTCTTAGGCTAGTTATAAATAGTCGGATAACTGACCATAAAGCGTTTAATCAAATCAGTAGCAGTTATTTCTTCTTTATGATATAAACATCATATCTATTGTTTATAATAAGACGCTAATTTTGTTTTTTATGCATATTCATTACAAATTACTGCGGATAACACGTAAACAATTTCTAAATTTTATGTAAATAATATTTATTTTTTAATATTTTAGCATTAAATTTTTCTAGGATAATAGAGTTATGAAAATAAATGAAAGATGGTTAACTTTTGTACTTATTGATAGTAATAATTCATTTGAAGAAATGCTGACTAAGATAGAACTAGCATTTAAATGTAAATTATCCTGTAAAGATGAAAAAGGTCGTTATATTGCCAGAGCGGAATTGGATAATTTTAGTATTGCTGTTATCGACAAAATTGATAGGCTTAGTGAGTTATTATGTGATGAACATTATACTCTTAAAATAACAATAATATCTGATAAATACTTTAATTCTAAATTTGAAAATTACATAAAAGAAATTCTTACTAATAACTTCATACAATGGGAACAGTCAGTTTGGTCTCCTTTTGACGTTACTCCACTCAGCAAGCGATAAGCGTTTAATCAAATCAGTGGCAGTTATTTCTTCTTTATGATATAAACATCATATCTATTGTTTATAATAAGACGCTAATTTTGTTTTTTATGCATATTCATTACAAATTACTGCGGATAACACGTAAACAATTTCTACATTTTATGTAAATAATATTTGTTTTTTAATATTTCAGGATTAAATTTTTCTAGGATAATAGAGTTATGAAAATAAATGAAAGATGGTTAACTTTTGTATTAATTGATAGTAATAATTCATTTGAAGAAATGCTGGCTAAGATAGAATTGGCTTTTAAATGTAAATTATCCTGTAAAGATGATAAAGGCCGTTATATTGCCAGAGCGGAATTGGATAATTTTAGTATTGCCGTTATCGACAAAATTGATAGGCTTAGTGAGTTATTATGTGATGAACATTATACTCTTAAAATAACAATAATATCTGATAAATACTTTAATTCTAAATTTGAAAATTACATAAAAGAAATTCTTACTAATAACTTCATACAATGGAAACAGTCAATTTGGTCTCCCGTCGAAGTTACTCCACTCAGCAAGCGATAATTTTCACATGATCTCTATGTACACATTTACCTCGACAAACTCCAATATTCATTACAGTATTTTCGCAAATTACTACTCAACATCAGTGATTAAAAACCATTCAACAAAGAGAAATCATCCCTACTTCTCCATTCGGTAATAAACAAATAACTATTCCTTTTCCTTCAAGTCGAACCACATCACAAAATTTATTTACACGCCAATCTTTTATTTTTGATAACTCTAACCAATTATCAAGTTTCCAGCTATTTATTCTACCAAGAACTACCATTTTTTTTCTAAAACCATGCATATCAATATTTATACTTATTATCGTGTTATTTTCAGAGAGAATATTGACATTGCCATATAGATGACTAAATATTTTTGATTTTCTATTCAGTCTTGTGACAGCTAATTCTGGCTCTCCCATAATTTCATAAATAAGTGAATCAGATGAGCCAACATGCAACTTTTTGATATTTAGACTGTTAATAATATCCATTAACTCTATTTGAAATATAGGTTCCCATTCTTCATTCATTATCATAACCTATCTTTATAAATTACGACCAATACCATCAGTGAGAACACCTATTGTTGAAACGTATAATAAACATCGAATAAACTAGAAATACACTACAAATAAGTTTTGTTTAGAAAGCAAAAAGCCCAGCATGACTGCTGGGCTCTCTATATTTAAAAGTCTGGCGGCACCCTACTCTCACATGGGTAATACCCACACTACCATCGGCACTACGGCGTTTCACTTCTGAGTTCGGCATGGGGTCAGGTGGGACCACCGCGCTATTACCGCCAGACATATCCTGTCTCTTTCAATTAGTATTGATATCTTCTACCATTATCTCATATCAATACCTATCTATCAATCCGGAACAAACTGCTCTCTCAACTTTTTATCAACTCTTTACCACGTAACCCAAAACAACTCCGAGTTGTAAGGTTAAGACTCTCGGTTCATTAGTATCAGTTAGCTCAATGTATCACTACACTTACACACCTGACCTATCTACGTCTTAGTCTCAAACGGACCTTACTGAATCTCTTCAGGGAAAACTCATCTCGAGGCTAGTTTCGTGCTTAGATGCTTTCAGCACTTATCTATTCCGCACGTAGCTACCGGGCAATGCAATTGGCATCACAACCCGAACACCAGCGGTGCGTTCACTTCGGTCCTCTCGTACTAGAAGCAAACCCTCTCAATTTTCCTACGCCCATGGCAGATAGGGACCGAACTGTCTCACGACGTTCTAAACCCAGCTCGCGTACCACTTTAAACGGCGAACAGCCGTACCCTTGGGACCTACTTCAGCCCCAGGATGTGATGAGCCGACATCGAGGTGCCAAACACCGCCGTCGATATGAACTCTTGGGCGGTATCAGCCTGTTATCCCCGGAGTACCTTTTATCCGTTGAGCGATGGCCCTTCCATTCAGAACCACCGGATCACTATGACCTACTTTCGTACCTGCTCGAGCCGTCACTCTCGCAGTCAAGCTAGCTTTTGCCATTGCACTAACCTCCTGATGTCCGACCAGGATTAGCTAACCTTCGTGCTCCTCCGTTACTCTTTGGGAGGAGACCGCCCCAGTCAAACTACCCACCAGACAGTGTCCCTTACCTCGATTCAGAAGTATAGGTTAGAACATCAAACATTAAAGGGTGGTATTTCAAGGTCGACTCCACACACACTGGCGTGCATGCTTCTTTGCCTCCCACCTATCCTACACATTAAGGCTCAATGTTCACTGTCAAGCTATAGTAAAGGTTCACGGGGTCTTTCCGTCTTGCCACGGGTACACCGCATCTTCACGGCAATTTCAATTTCACTGAGTCTCGGGTGGAGACAGCCTGGCCATCATTACGCCATTCGTGCAGGTCGGAACTTACCCGACAAGGAATTTCGCTACCTTAGGACCGTTATAGTTACGGCCGCCGTTTACTGGGGCTTCGATCAGGAGCTTCTGCATAAGCATAACCCCATCAATTAACCTTCCAGCACCGGGCAGGCGTCACACCGTATACGTCCACTTTCGTGTTTGCACAGTGCTGTGTTTTTATTAAACAGTTGCAGCCAGCTGGTATCTTCGACTGATTTCACCTACGTCCGCATGGGATTTCAATTACACATCAGCGTGCCTTCTCCCGAAGTTACGGCACCATTTTGCCTAGTTCCTTCACCCGAGTTCTCTCAAGCGCCTTAGTATTCTCTACCTGACCACCTGTGTCGGTTTCGGGTACGATTAACTATAACCTGAAGCTTAGAGGATTTTCCTGGAAGCAGGGCATCAATTACTTCACTGCCTTAGCAGCTCGTCATCACGCCTCAGAGTCTTAGTGACCGGATTTGCCTAATCACACCCCTACACGCTTAACCCACCATCCAATAGGTGGTAAACCTAGCCTTCTTCGTCACCCCATCGCAGTTATAGCCAGTACGGGAATATTAACCCGTTTCCCATCAGATACGCCCTTCGGCCTCTCCTTAGGGGTCGACTCACCCTGCCCCGATTAACGTTGGACAGGAACCCTTGGTCTTCCGGCGAGCGGGCTTTTCACCCGCTTTATCGTTACTTATGTCAGCATTCGCACTTCTGATACCTCCAGCATGCCTCACAACACACCTTCTACGGCTTACAGAACGCTCCCCTACCCAATACACTTGCGTGCACTGCCGCAGCTTCGGTGCATAGTTTTAGCCCCGTTACATCTTCCGCGCAGGCCGACTCGACTAGTGAGCTATTACGCTTTCTTTAAATGATGGCTGCTTCTAAGCCAACATCCTAGCTGTCTAAGCCTTCCCACTTCGTTTCCCACTTAACTATGACTTTGGGACCTTAGCTGGCGGTCTGGGTTGTTTCCCTCTTCACGACGAACGTTAGCACCCGCCGTGTGTCTCCCATGATTCAACTTGTCAGTATTCGGAGTTTGCATCGGGTTGGTAAGCCGGGATGGCCCCCTAGCCGAAACAGTGCTCTACCCCCAACAGTCATTCATGAGGCGCTACCTAAATAGCTTTCGGGGAGAACCAGCTATCTCCCGGTTTGATTGGCCTTTCACCCCCAGCCACAGGTCATCCGCTAATTTTTCAACATTAGTCGGTTCGGTCCTCCAGTTAGTGTTAACCAACCTTCAACCTGCCCATGGCTAGATCACCGGGTTTCGGGTCTATACCCTGCAACTTAACGCACAGTTAATACTCGGTTTCCCTTCGGCTCCCCTATTCGGTTAACCTCGCTACAGAATATAAGTCGCTGACCCATTATACAAAAGGTACGCAGTCACTATTACCTAACGGTAACAGCTCCCACTGATTGTACGTACACGGTTTCAGGGTCTATTTCACTCCCCTCCCGGGGTTCTTTTCGCCTTTCCCTCACGGTACTGGTTCACTATCGGTCAATCAGGAGTATTTAGCCTTGGAGGATGGTCCCCCCTTCTTCAGACAGGATATCACGTGTCCCGCCCTACTCTATAAGCTTCCACATAACGCACCTTCGTGTACGGGACTTTCACCCTCTATCGTGCGACTTTCCAGACGCTTCCACTAATACCTTATGCTACCCGCTTGGGCTCCTCCCCTTTCGCTCGCCGCTACTCAGGGAATCTCGGTTGATTTCTTTTCCTCGGGGTACTTAGATGTTTCAGTTCTCCCGGTTCGCCTCATCTAACTATGGATTCATTAGATGATAGTGTAGTTTCCTACACTGGGTTTCCCCATTCGGACATCGACGGCTATTACGCTTTTTATCAGCTTACCGTCGCTTTTCGCAGATTAACACGTCCTTCTTCGCCTCTGATTGCCTAGGCATCCACCGTGTACGCTTAATTTCTTAACCTTACAACTCACAGTTGTCTTGGTTTAAATTACGCTTTCTTCTCTTTCTTACTTATTCTCTTTTTATTTATAGATTGTTCAATCAAAGTTCAATAAACTTTAATTCAACCTATAATTAAAAGCCTTTCGTAAAAACGAGAACTCGTTTCTTTCAGCTTGTTCCTAATTGTTAAAGAGCTTTATCTTTCTATTCACTTAACCACTAAATCAAGTAAATACAAACATAATTTTTTTAGAAAAATAATTTCATCACATTTTATGGCGTCCCCTAGGGGATTCGAACCCCTGTTACCGCCGTGAAAGGGCGATGTCCTAGGCCTCTAGACGAAGGGGACTTAATTATTTCTCTTCTAAACAAACAATCTGTGTGAACACTTACGAGCACTTCGTAAGGAGGTGATCCAACCGCAGGTTCCCCTACGGTTACCTTGTTACGACTTCACCCCAGTCATGAATCACACCGTGGTAAACGCCCTCCCGAAGGTTAAGCTATCTACTTCTGGTGCAACCCACTCCCATGGTGTGACGGGCGGTGTGTACAAGGCCCGGGAACGTATTCACCGTGACATTCTGATTCACGATTACTAGCGATTCCGACTTCATGGAGTCGAGTTGCAGACTCCAATCCGGACTTAGACGTACTTTGTGAGGTCCGCTTACTCTCGCGAGGTCGCCTCCCTTTGTATACGCCATTGTAGCACGTGTGTAGCCCTGGTCGTAAGGGCCATGATGACTTGACGTCGTCCCCACCTTCCTCCGCTTTATCAACGGCAGTCTCCTTTGAGTTCCCGACCTAATCGATGGCAACAAAGGATAAGGGTTGCGCTCGTTGCGGGACTTAACCCAACATTTCACAACACGAGCTGACGACAGCCATGCAGCACCTGTCTCACAGTTCCCGAAGGCACTCTCGTATCTCTACAAGATTCTGTGGATGTCAAGACCAGGTAAGGTTCTTCGCGTTGCATCGAATTAAACCACATGCTCCACCGCTTGTGCGGGCCCCCGTCAATTCATTTGAGTTTTAACCTTGCGGCCGTACTCCCCAGGCGGTCGATTTATCGCGTTAGCTTCGG
>NZ_LZHR01000114.1:0-56684 GCF_001690675.1 Gilliamella sp. Occ4-3 | reverse complement strand
TTACAAAAATATAATCTAAAAAGTGAATATTTTGTAAATACCCTATAGTGCTTATCTGGAAAATTACGCTTACGCTGTTTGTTTTAGTGTTTTATATTTTATAGAAGTTGTGGTATTCAATATTTAACAGCACATTTCAGCGCTTAAATGGTTGTAAGGTTAACTATAATTTTTAGTCAAATTAGTGACAGTTATTTTTTGATAAAATTGAATTTATATTTTTTTAAATTGTAGTTTATTGATTTATATTTAAAAAAGATGGAGGAAGCGCAGGAAAAGTAAAATTCGAGCAACTCAATTGTTAGGATTAATTACTCTCTAGGTCTTTTAGCTGGAAGAAATCTTTTTTATCAACTAATTCTCTTTGTAATAGTGCTATAAAACTTATACTCCACTAAACGGTTATCATCTTGTAAATGTTGTTCAATGGTTCATGTTTACATTAGGATTCATCATTTCAGCCCTTACAGTCATAATAATAGAAAAATTAAAACACAATATTAAAATAAATAGTCTATTTTTCATGTACAGTTGAACTTACTAATTGATTCAAAAGTTGCTCTTGTAGATAGTGTAGCACGTAGTCTAAACTAAAAAAGTTATTACACTCTGTATTAATCGCTTTGATATATCCAATTTTATTCCTTGATTTGACACTATCAAGCTAACTTATTCACATAGTGCTTTATTTACACTTTTATATTTTTTTACACTAAAATCTGTTGAAGTTCGCATTGTATACTGTATATTTATCCATATTCTTTTTTTGCCACGATAACTAAAAAACAGTGGTGATGTTCTTTCGTTTAGTTTTTAGGAGTATTTTCTTGTACAAATTCAGTTGTATTGTGCTTGGCTGTGTTGATACATCTATTATTAATCAACTACCGTTGGTGGATATACCAGTTAGAGCTGGTTTCCCTTCGCCTGCTGATGATTATTTAGAAGCGAAACTCGATTTAACTGAGCATTTAGTCAAACACCCAAGTGCGACCTATTATATCAAGGCAATGGGTGATTCAATGGTGGATTATGGTGTTTTTAGTGGAGATTTATTAATTGTTGATCGCTCTTTAGAGCCAGTAGTCGGTGATGTGGTCATTGCAGCCATTGATGGAGAGTTAACCTGTAAATGCCTTGGCGTAATTAATGGTCAATATCATTTATTAGCTGGTAATGCGCTTTATCCACCGATCTCATTAGCTGGTAAAGAAGTGCATATTTGGGGAGTAGTGATTCATACGATCCACTCTTTCAGAGGTCGTGGCTATTCGTGATTGGGTTAGTGGATTGTAATAATTTTTATGCGTCTTGTGAGCGAGTGTTTAATCCTAAGCTTGAAGGACAACCGATTGGTATTTTATCCAATAATGACGGCTGTGTTATTGCGAGATCGAATGAGTTGAAACCACTTGTTCCGATGGGTATGCCTGCTTATCAAATTTCCCCGAGTGTTCGTAAAAAAATCACCTTGTTGAGTTCTAATTATGAGCTATACGGTGATATGAGTCAGCGTGTTTTTAATACAGTGCGTGATTATACAGCAGATGTAGAACTGTATTCGATTGATGAAGCCTTTATTTCCTTAACAGGGTTCTTAGATGTTATTTCGCACTGTCAAACAATAAGAACCAAAGTCAAACGTGATACAGGTATTCCCGTCAGTATCGGTATTGCGTCGACACGAACTTTAGCCAAAATAGCCAATTATGTTGCTAAAAAACAACCCACTTACCAAGGAGTTTGTTATTTACCGAATAATAAACCTTTATTGAGTCGAGTCTTGCAGCAGTTTCCTGTGGGTAAAGTGTGGGGTGTTGGAAGGCGTATTTCAGAGAAACTACAATCATTAGGCATCCAGACTGCATGGGATTTGCGGCAAGCAAACACTAAACAAATTAGACAGCAATTTTCCGTGATGCTTGAACGGACGGTGTTAGAGCTACTAGGTACGCCTTGTATCGAATTGGATGATTTATCTATTCCTAAACAGAATATAATGACTTCACGTAGCTTTGGACAGTTAACTGGTGAGCTATTTGATGTGCAAGAAGCGATTCGCGTTCATGCTAGTCGAGGAGCTGAAAAGCTCAGAAAGCAAAGTTCTGTGACTAGTGCCGTACAGGTATTTTTAAAAACTAATCGATTTCGTGAGGATATCGTGCAATATCATCCTTCTATCGTGGTTCCACTGCATTCGCCTACAGATGATTCACGGCTCATTATTCAAGCCGCACAAAAGGGATTGCAGGCTATTTATAAACAAGGTTTTTTGTTTATGAAGGCCGGCGTGGTGTTACTTGACTTACAGGTTAAGCACACCAATACGCAGTATGAGTTATTTGAAACGTTCAATAATATAGAGCAAAAGCAAAAAAGTGATAAGTTGATGCAAGCACTGGATGCCATCAACCAGAAGATGGGTAAACATACGGTGCAATTAGGTAGCGTAAGAAAGCAAGCCCCTTGGCAGATTAAACGTGAATTACTGACTCCGCGTTATACTACTCGGTGGGAAGAGTTGTTAATCGTTAAATGATTATTTTTTAGTTTGATTTAGTAAAACTATGATATTATCGATATAAATGTTTGAATTTAAGTCATTAAAGCAAACACAATTATTCTTATCTCGATTTGGCAATATCTATGATCATTTCAATTGTGTAAGGTGCTTGTGCTCTGCTAAAACCTTTCGAGTTTTAGTCACATATCAATTTGCCAAATGGTCTCTATTACCCGAGTTTCACCCCAAATTATAAATAAAAAATTAGTTATCAAATTTAAACTCATATTAGAAAGTTAATTTGACAGTACCTTTGGAATTTATATACACAATTAATCACCTCTTGAATTTTTTTAACAACGTAGACGTAATGTACTAACAACTGATGATATTGCAGCAATCACACAAGCAATAGAAAAAATATATACACCAAATTCTGCGTTGGTACTCTCCATTAATCCATTTAATAGCGCAATTACCATAGCTACCAATGCAGCACCGATTGACTGCCCAGTCGTTCTGGCTGTAGATAATACTCCAGACGCTGTGACTGTTCGATTTTTTGAAACATTGCTAAACATTTCCTTATTATTTGGCGGGAGAAAAAAACCATAACCAACGCCACAAATGACCACTCGCCACAAGAAGTCACTCACTGTTGCTGCTTCCGATAACAAAGCTAATGAACCTAAACCTATACAAAAAAACATCACGCCAATAGTAGATATATGGGTAGGATTAAAACGGTTTGACAGTCTTCCTGCAATAGGTGCACAACAAGCTACAGCTAGTGGCCACGCTGAAAAGATAAAAGCAGACTCTAGCACAGAATAGTTATAAGTATGTTGTAAAACAAAGGGTAAGCTTACCAACGCAATTCCTTGAGCAACAAACATAGATAGGGAAGAGATCACCGCAAAAGTGTATCGGCGTGAACAAAATATATCAAGCGGTAATAAAGGATGCTTTGAACGAGTCTGGACAGCAATAAATAGGATAAATAAGATCGTTGAAACCACTGCGCAAAATATCAACGAATGATTTTTCCAGCTACCAATTTGATCAACTGTAATCACCATCAAGCCTAATGCTCCTGCCGAGCTAATTGCTCCTGCTAAATCAAAGCCTTTTTCATTTTCATTATCTTTCCCTAATGAGATAAACGAAAAGATTATAGCAAACCCTCCAAGTGGAATGTTGATATAAAAAAGCCATGGCCAAGATAAATAAGAAATAATAATTCCTCCTAATGCTGGGCCGACAGCCGTACCCACCGCAAATACCATCGCATTTAACCCAAATATTGTCCCCAACTTATAAGGTGGAAATATAACTCTGTACAGCCCCAACCCAACGCTAATCATTACAGCGTAACTAATTCCTTGTAGTATCCGCATAGTGACCAGAGCACCAAAGGTTGGAGAAAGGCTACAACCTAAGGAAGAGAGCGTAAATAAAATCATACCTGCTGTATAAAAACGCTTTTCACCAATCCTCGAACCAAGCGATGCACAAATTAGCATCGTGGCTGCGCTAGCAACCTGATAGCCGTTGATAATCCAGATACTAGATGCAGAATCAATTTGTAACGTACAAGCAATGGAGGGTAATGCAATATTAACAATGGAACCATCTAATGCTGACATTAGCACCCCTATCAAAATGGCCGCAGCTGCAAAATAGCGCCTTGGTACATCAAAACCTTGCTCAAGAATACTGCTATTACTTACCAACGACATATTTACAGGTCCTTTATTATAATGAAATTATGCGCAAAAAATTTTTGTCTCTAAACTTTTGCTTTCTAGAAAGGTCATCATTCCAAGAATCAATACTTCTTCTAGCCTAGCTATTACTGGATTACGAGGAGCTTTCCATTCCTGCTTGCTACCGTTGATACGAATACTTCTGAGAAAACAGTAAGCGGTGAGGACATAAAATCGATTGTGCATACTTTCACTAATCAGCGGAAGCATACCCGTAATCCCTTCTAAGGTCTTAACCATAGAGATCTATCTATAATGGGAATGCCCTGACTGTTTTTGCTGAATTGCACACTATTCATCAATCTCAAAAAATCGGCATCAGAAGAGGCAGCTATCGCATACCCTATCGAATCTAACAAACAAAAATGTGCCATGCGGATCGCATCATTATCAGAAGTTGTTTGCTCGTAGGCATAATCAACCAGATCATTCATTACTCTATCAAACTTAGTGTGCACCATATTTTATCCTATTTACGAGTAGAAAGTTTCAATAATTAGCTGCAATTAACACTAGATAACGTATAAAAGTGTATTCGGTTTATCATGTAACTATTTGATTGTGTCACTATTAAGTTATAGAATAGACAAACGATATTAATGCTAAAATCATAATTCTCAGAATAATAAAAAACCAGTGAATAAAATCGTGATGTACATCGAAAAGATTGATACCCATAATAATATTATGTTGAGACAAGCTCATGGAATAGAGTTGTTAGATATGAAGGTTTATTTTTAGCCTAGTACTATCTTTGCTGCGACTATCCTACAAAAGCCCTCTTCTGATAACTAAAAATATTGTTGACATATTTATTCAACACTTAGAAGGAGAGTTAAAATGAAGCTAGATGAACTTCTGGCGTTCGTAACAGTCGTAGACACAGGGAATATAACCCAAGCCGCAGAACGCCTAAATCGAGTGCAGTCTAGTATTTCTCATCGAATACGAAGTCTAGAAGAAAAGCTAGATGTTACATTATTAGATAGGAAAATCGAAGGATGTCTACCTACTACACAGGGTAAGATACTTTATGAATACGCACTTAAAATGCTGAACCTAGCGAATGACTGTAAAAACAACATTTCCTACTCCAAAGATGGTCAGTTGACCATAAGAATTGGAATAATTGAGTGTTTACCCCCCTATATAATTACTGCTTTGATTGATTTTGGTGAAGAGTTGGGTTGGAACATCGATATTTCAATAGGAAACACGATCAGTTTGCTCAACGCTTTTGATAAAAACGAATTTGATGCAGTCATCATTGGAGCAGGTTTTTCTAACAAACGGCATACATGTTTCACATTACTTTCCAGCGAATTAGTGATTGTCACAGAAAAAAATCATTTACCAATCACAAATATATCTAGTCTAGACGGGGAAGTTTTTTTGTTAAGTAGTAAAAAATGTGCCACATCAACTCGCAATTTCAGTGTACTGTTTAATGAAGGTAACATTACGCCTAAACGAGTAATTGAATGTGGATCTTATCCTGTTTTGTTTTCAAACATAGCCGCTGGCAAAGGGGTCTCGCTGGTCTTACGTTGCTCAATCAGTAATGAAATTAAGAACAAAATAAAAATTCATCAGTTAGCTAGAGAGTTTAATGATTTCAAAATTGAGCTTATCTACCGTGTTGATTGTCCCTATTTGGATACTGATAAATTCATTGATATGATGATATCAATATTCCAAGATCCTCGGTTGCACGATATCGGTTATTAACTGACCTGTACGCATGATGCTAGCTCAGACTATGCTATTGAAATATTTTAACACGCAAACTGTTTCACATTGCTCAGATATTAAAGGAATGGGAGAGTATCTTATTGACACAATCCCTTTCTCTCACAATACTATTATCCAAATTCAGAATATAAAATTTATTTCGTTTTCAAGAAGGTGTATGTATATTGACAACGGTTCTTTCTCGAAACTTTGCCAAAATTATTTTCATCAGAGAGACTTCAAAGTATTTCCTTTAAGCGTTTGATATCCGAAGTTTCCATTCCGCCGTATTTTTCTCGTCATTTATAGAAAGTTGAATTACCCATGCCATATTTACGGCACAGCTCTTTAACGGGAATATCAGCTTCAGCTTCTTTTAAAATAGCTACGATTTGATGTTCAGTCATTTTTTTCATCATTAAATCCCCCTTTACTTTTATCATAGAGAATTTTTTAATGTACTATTTTATGGGATAGTTACAATTGATAGCTTACAAAATTATTAAATATGATTTGAAAAAACATTAGTTAATTAATCAGTAAGTACAATTTCATATCCTCTTTTAAGCTTTTGAATATAACCAAAACCTTCACATCCAAAATGAATCCCACCAACAAGAATGTGTTCAGAACTCACCATATCAAGGATGCGAATACGGGTTTCCGCTGCCAATTTAGGATCATAATCGAAAGCAATTGAGACATTCGGTTTTAAAAGTTGGATATGTGGAAAGTGGACGATATCACCCCAAATCAATAAACTACTATTTTTTCCCTCGACTTTATAACCAGTATGTCCCGGTGTATGCCCTTTTAATGATAATGCATGTATACCAGTAAGTACTTCACCTTCATTAACTAATCGCAGATTTTCTTGATACTGTTTGAAAACACTGCGAGCAAAAATAAAATTACCTTTGACACGATCGCTGGAAGAAAAAAACTTTTTGTCATCTTTTAGATAATCATACTCATCTTTACTAATTACTAATTCTGCATTTGGAAATACAGCCTCTCCGTAGGAGTTGATCAAGCCACCTATATGATCGGGATGAGCATGTGTGAGTAATACGGCATCAATATCATTTGGTTTCACCCCAAGTTTAGCCAAATTATTTACTATCCTTCCTCCCCATCCTTTAAAACTACCTGCGCCACTATCAATTAAGATATTTTTACCTTTGCGTTGAACTAAAAAGGCATTAATGTGCACTGAATTAGGTTCATCTTGGCAGGCGTTTTGTTGAATGAAATAACACTCTGTCTCACTAATATTCGCCAGCATTCCAAAATCAACTTTTAAGTAGCCATCACTAACAGCAGTTACTAGTACCTCTCCGAGGTCCTTCATTGCCAATTTATCATTCATACAGTTACCTTTTAGTTTTTTGCGAAAATATTATTGGAATCATAAAGAAAGCAACGAATTCTCGCAATTACGCCGAACTTTTCTTTAATTAATAAATCAACCTGACGTGAGAATTCATTCATGACTGACTCACTACGAAAAACTTCTTGTCTAAGTTTAGCCTCAAAGTATACAGATTCCCCATAACCTACATCCGCAATTAGATAAGCTATATGGATATTATTATCTTTAGCTTTCAGAATCTCTTTGGTAAGTTTGGTCAAAGAAGTAGAAAAATCAGCAAAATCACAAGTTTCTAGGTGATGATCTGATGTTGTATAAATAGTAATACTGGGCATTGAATAACTTTTCCTATATGTAAGTATTTTAGTAATTGTGTGATTATATTATCCTTGATATTAATAAACGCATGCTTTTAATAACATCTAGATACCATTCCGAATTCGGCATCACCACTCCTTAGTTGATCAACATATCCAACCTGACTACCCGATAACGCTCGGTTAATCGCGGCATTTGCAAATCCCATAGGTGCAAATCCGTTCCCAGAAAGTGTAGAAGAATCAGCGTTGTTGCATTTTCAGGACCCTGTACATCATCGATATGCTGAGTTAATTTCAGTGGTCTAATAAACATTTATACCTTCATATAATTATTTTTACTTATATCATGTGGTTCCATATTGTTAATATTATTAGAATAATTTCTTTTCTTACGCTAATGGATAATTTCGATATCCGCATCGAAATGGTTGATGACCGAAAAAGAATTCATTAATTACAGTGGTATTGTCAAATTAATTTTTTCTGACTTTTTTAATAAACAGTTTAGCCGCTTTACTCTCTCTTTTTCTTGTATTAACAAATCAGAAGCAGATAATGTAAGATACTCTAACTGTGTTGATATTGCTGTTGTGCGCTTGAATCTATTGAGTGATGGAAGCATGATACATTACACTTACAAGGAAAAGAGACGGGTGTCGCCGCCAAACAGGACTATTTCATTTGTATTTTTTTTACAAAAATCCACCAAAAAACTAGCCAACTATTTTTTAAACGGCTATACTTTTACGGTTATAGGAAAATAAGCTTATTAAATAAGCAAATAATTATAAAAAATCTAAATAAAACAAAATATTACTTGACAGGTAAACAATAATGCATTATCATTTCTGGCACAAGGCACAAGGCACAAGCACTGGCAAACCTACGATTTAAATTTATTAAATAATCCTATTCGCCGAGTTTTTGCACGAAACTCATTTATATTTTCCAAATTATCTCTCAAATTACCCCGAAAACTCTTGTTGGTGTTGGGCGTGTTATTATTGCCATATTCATGGAGTTTAGAAGCATTAACTAGTAAAAATGGTCGCGTAAAAAATCATCGTAGTGATGCCATAATATTACCGTCGTTCGAAAACCCGTGTCTAAAATATGGTACAGACGGAGATGCAGGTTCAGTTGATTTATGGATATGGATATCGAATCCTGATTATTTTGAGCCAAGTGCGCCATTGGTTTGTTATGCTCAACCTAATTTATCAAACGATTCCAGTAATAATACTGAATATAAAGATTTAGATGGTCCTGATTGGGTAAAAGGAAAAGGATTTGTACCACAAGATATAAACAATCCACAACGTAATTTCCCATCGACAGGAACAAATAATGTTTATTTTTATTTATTATTAGCAAACGTAACGCCCGAAGAGATTATCTCAGCTAATGGCGCTAGAGTATTCCCGGAATCAGGGAGTGGAGTTAGTTTAGCTTTATCATCTGCAATAACACCAGGTTGGGGAAAAGGCTCACGAGATGTAGCTTTAAAGATAGTACTAAAAGGACCAGTAAACAGTAGTGCTAATAAAAACTTTAGTCCATCTACATTTAAGCTTTATTCTGATAGAGCCAAAAGTAACGTCTTGTATAGCTTTAAAATTGAAAGATGGTATATAGCACAAGGGGTTGGTATAAATGCTTCAGCTAGTAAGACAAAAGATTATTGCAATCAAATTGGTTATCGGATGCCGAGTGTTGCAGATTATACTAATGCAAATAATGATGATATTTGGACAGGAGGTATTCCTGGAAGAAATATCAATGGTTATCGCCGACAATTAAGCTATCGCGGCGGTAATGGCAAGTGGATTGGTGGGCTATTTAATGAATGGGGAACTTTGTTTAATCATCCTAATCACTATTTAGGTCTTGACGACTGGGAAACTAAGCATCCTTATGATTGGTATTGGACAATCGATACATACAAGGGAAAATCAATTCGAGTCGATCTAGGGGATGGGGATTTAGGTTATGAATTAACTTTTAACCTATATAGAGCTGCTTGTGTTAAGCCTTAGTTAAATTTGTTTTATCTGTTCTGTAAATAGTTTGACTCCGTAACTTTTTATCGTGCTTATGGTACAAGGCGTCTGCAAGCAGAGCTGAGAAAGCAAGGCATAACCGTATCTCGACGCCGAATAGGTCGAATCATGGCGAAAAATGGCTGGGTTTCGAAATACACCTGTAAAAAATATTGTATTCATACAGAAAAAAGCAATGAATCGCTGGTAGGGAATGAACTGAATCGAGAATTTGATATAGGTCAACCACGAAAGATATTGGTGACCGATTTAACCTATGTAAGGGTTAAACAACGTTGGCACTACCTTTGTGTAATTGTTGATATCAGTAATCGAGAAATAGTGGGGCGAAGTGCTGGCCGGCATAAAACAGCGGCACTGGTCATGCAAGCTATGAGTCAAATTCCAATGAATTTACAGACGATTGAGTTGTTTCATTCTGATAGAGGAAAAGAGTTTGATAATCATTTGATTGATGAATGTTTAACAGCATTTGGAATTAAACGGTCGTTAAGTCGCAAAGGCTGCCCCTATGATAATGCAATTGCAGAAAGCACATTCAAAGCAGTGAAAACAGAATTTGTGTCAAATACTATTTTTGATTCACTGGCGCAACTTAAATTGGAATTTAATCACTATGTGGATTGGTTTAATTATAATCGACTTCATTCAACATTAAATTACCAGTCGCCGATTGAATACAAAAGAAATCGATGACCTTATCTTTTTGGTACTAAAAAGTGTGGACATACCACTCAGTTCGGCAAACATCTGCTTAAGCTTGCGGTTTTCAGCCTCCAGCTTCTTTAAGCGTTTGATATCCGAAGTTTCCATTCCGCCGTATTTTTCCCGCCATTTATAGAAAGTTGAATTACCCATGCCATATTTACGGCACAGTTCTTTAACGGGAATACCCGCTTCAGCTTCTTTTAAAATAGCCACGATTTGAGTTCAGTCATTTTTTTCATAATTAATCCCCTTTACTTTTATCATAGAGAATTTTCTACTTTTTTGCTGTACTCTTTTTAGGGGATGGTTACAGTATTTGATGAAAAATACAAAATAATCCAAGTATATTTCGGTGGGCGTTTAAATAGTGGATTTAAGTGGACTTCTATGGACAACTGTGGAATTTGCCACAATAAGAAGATGGCGGAAGCGCAGAGATTCGAACTCTGGGAGGGTCGCCCCTCGCCGGTTTTCAAGACCGGTGCTTTCAACCGCTCAGCCACACTTCCGCAATGGCTGTGAATATTAAAGTAGACTTGCTTATTTGTAAATAGCTATTTTAATTTTTTTTATCGTTTGCTTTAAATTTCATCAAATTTTGAAGAAATTAAACAAACAATAACGTATTCGTCTGCAAAATTAGTGTTGGATTTTGATTAATTGAGTATAATACAACGCAAATAAAATAACGTACTTTGAAAAAATGTTAGAGCAGATAGAAACTGATGAGAAAGGCTATTTAAAAAATTGGCAGGATTGGACTGTTGATTTAGTTCCAGAATTGGCAGCCAAAGAGTCCATTGAATTAACCGATGCCCATTGGGAGGTTATTTTATTTGTTCGTGATTTTTACTTAGAATATAAAACCTCACCAGCTATTCGAGCTTTAGTCAAAGCAATGGAAAAAAAGTTTGGTGCAGAAAAGGGCAATAGTCGTTATTTGTATAAATTATTTCCAGACGGTCCTGCTAAACAAGCAACTAAACTTGCAGGCTTACCAAAACCAGTTAAATGTATATAGATAAAGGATAATACTAAATTCATGAGAAGATGGAAGCTACCTTTATTGTTATTAGCTGTATTGGGTTATCTGCAATATTCTTTATGGTATGGCAAAAATAATGTGTACGATTATCAAGATAATGTAGAAATGTTAGTCAGTTTGCGTGCCGATAATGAGAAGTTAAAGACTCGTAACGAACAGATGTTTGCTGAAATTAACGATTTGCAACGTGGCTATGAGGCAATAGAAGAGCGTGCTCGTAGTCATTTGGGTATGGTTAAACCTGATGAATATTTTTATCGAATTATAATTGATTCGGATACTAAAAAACGATAATGCATAACTTGAATAATCTTAATGATATCATTGCTATTGTACCGGCAGCAGGAGTTGGTTGCCGTATGAATAGTCAAATCCCTAAACAATATCTAAAAGTTGGTTCGAAGACCGTTTTAGAACATACTCTAAATAAATTATTAACGCATCCTCAAATCGCTCAAGTTATTGTTGTGATTAGCTCAGAAGATAATATATTTAATACCCTTTCAATTGCTCAGCACGATAAGATTAAAGTTGCTTTAGGTGGCAAAACTCGAGCTGATTCTGTTTTAGCCGGATTAAAATTGCTAAATGATGAACAGTGGGCTTTAGTTCATGATGCGGCAAGACCTTGTGTGACTCATTGTGATATTACTCGGCTGATTGAAACAGTAACAACTAAAAAACAAGGCGGTATATTAGCCACTCGTGTTAGTGATACGATTAAGCGAGCTTGTCAAAATAATGATACCATTATTGATTATTCTGAAGATCGGACTTATTTATGGGGCGCTGCTACTCCTCAACTGTTTAATGCTGGCGAACTAAAATCATGTTTGCAACAAGCTCTAAATGATCATGTTGCCATCACTGACGAAGCTTCAGCCATTGAGTATTGTGGTGGGCATCCTTTATTAATTGAGTGTCGTGGGGATAATATAAAAATAACCCGTCCTGAAGATTTAGCATTGGCTACTTTTTATTTAACTAAGCAGATTCCAAATAGGTAAAAGTATGAGAATAGGTCATGGATTTGATGTTCATAAGTTTGGTGGAGAGGGTCCTATAACTCTTGCTGGGGTAAAAATTCCTTATCAATATGGCCTTGTTGCTCACTCTGATGGTGATGTTGTGTTACATGCAATAACCGATGCTTTAATTGGCGCATTGGCATTAGGTGACATCGGTAAGCTATTTCCTGATACAGATCCTAAATATAAGGGTATAGATAGTCGAATATTATTGAAGGATGTGTATACCCTTGTTCAAGCTAAAGGTTATGAATTAGTTAATTTAGATACTACTATTATTGCCCAAGAACCTAAAATGCGACCGCATGTTGATCAAATGCGAGTTAATATAGCAGAAGATCTGAAAGTTCATTTTGATCAAATTAGTGTAAAGGCAACAACAACTGAACAATTAGGCTTTACTGGGCGTAAAGAAGGCATTGCTTGCCAAGCGGTAGTGTTATTAAGTAAAAAATCCGAAACAGTTTAAATTATACAATAGGCAATAATAGTGTTAGCACAACTTAATTATTTATATGGCAAACCGACCACTAAAGGACAATACAAGCAACAATACGAAGATTTTAATGTGACAGAAGATCTTGGCTTTGAGTTGACTGGTGAAGGCGAACATGTTTTAGTTTTTTTGCAAAAACGTGATTGTAATACCATTTTCGTGGCAGAGCAGTTGGCTAAATATGTGGGAATTTCAACCAAGCTAGTAAGTTATGCTGGTTTGAAAGATCGCCAAGCGGTGACTGAGCAGTGGTTCAGTTTACATATGCCAGGTCAACAAACGCCAGACTTTTCGGCATTTAATTTGGCGGGTTGTAAAATATTAAAAGTCACGCGGCATAATAAAAAATTAAAAATTGGCGCATTAAAAGGTAATTATTTCAAAATTATTTTAAAATCGTTAAATAGTCAATCTGAAATTGAATCTAAACTAGCATTAATCAAACAGCATGGTGTGCCTAATTATTTTGGTGAGCAGCGTTTTGGTCGTGATGAAAATAATATTACTCAGGCTATAAAATGGGCCAATGGCGAAATTTCGGTTAAGGATCGAAAAAAACGTAGCTTTTATCTTTCTGCGGCGCGAAGTGCGATTTTTAATAATATTGTCAGTCAACGCATTACCCAAAGTTTGCATCAAACCGTGCTCAATGGCGATATATTACAATTAGCGCATCGTGGTAGCTGGTTTATTGCTCAAGCAGACGAATTAGTTCAGTTACAAATGCGTTTAGAACAAGGCGAGATCAATATTACTGCACCAATGGTGGGGGATTCACCACTAGGTACATTATTTGATGCGCTGGAGTTTGAGCAAAAATGTTTAGAAAGTTGGCCTGAATTTAATGATCTATTAAAAAAAGAGCGAGTAGAAACAGCAAGACGGTCAATATTGTTACGAGCAGAGCAGCTTAATTGGCAATGGTTAGATGAGCATAGTCTCGAACTCAATTTTTATTTGCCATCAGGTTGTTATGCAACAAGTGTGATACGTGAACTAATAATAGAAAATGAGTAGCCCAAATGCAAAATCTAAAAATGCAATCCCTAATTGAATTCTTACGGCAACAAGGAATAAAAGACGAGCGCGTTTTAGATGCTATTGCGTCAATTCCTCGTGAACATTTTGTTGATGAGGCGCTTTCGCATCAAGCTTACGATAATCGTCCATTGCCAATAGGAAACGGTCAAACTATTTCTCAGCCTTATATCGTAGCAAAGATGACTGAACTATTAAAATTAGAGCCTAATTCAAAAGTACTTGAAATTGGAACAGGGTCGGGATATCAAACGGCTGTTTTAGCAAAGTTAGTCGAAAATGTCTGCTCGGTAGAACGAATAAAAAGTCTACAATGGAATACCAAACGCCGTTTAAAGCAACTTGATATTCATAACATTGCAACACGCCATGGTGATGGTTGGTTAGGTTGGCCTGAACGTGGACCATTTGATGGCATCATTGTTACAGCCGCCGCATCTGAAGTGCCACAAAGCTTACTAGGACAGTTAGCCGATAAAGGACGTTTAGTTATTCCTGTTGGCGAAAATAAACAGGTTTTACAATTAATTGAGCGTGATGGAGATAATTTTGTAGCTAAAAATATGGGCGAGGTTATATTCGTGCCTTTGGTTAAAGGGGATGTTGAATAATTAGACTGCATCTCAAATAAAAAATAGAAAATAAAGCACTTATTTTCTATTTTTATACTTAAACACAGTCTTTCCTGAAACTTTTTAACAAAATTGGAATATTTACTCTGGCTGCTCAGAGCGTTTCCATTCACAAATTCCATAAATGGCATTAAACAGATAGATTAAATATTGTGTTGCGATAATGATATTGTCGGTATAGATATTTAAACCAATTACCAGTACATTTAATATAACCCATAAATACCAGTTAAACGCATATCGCATCATCAATAATAATTGAGCAACAATGCCTAGACCAAATATAAAACAGTTAGTTATTAGTTGGTAGGTTGTATTAGTTGCACCAATTTTATCCGTTAAATAAATATTAATAAAAGCGGCAATAATAAGAAATATGATTGTATATAAAAATGTGGTTTCATTGAGTGAGCGAACTTTAACGTTTTTATTATTATCAAGGTTCTTTTGCCAAGTGAATAAACCATAGATGTGTGAACAAAAATAGTAGATTGGCGGTAGTCCTGCACCAATATTGCCGCCAAGAATATTAGCACAACATTCTGCAACAACGGCAAACATACCTAATACATTTCCCATGTTTTTACGTTTTGCTAATAAGATAACGCATAGCAGACCGCAAAAAGCGCCTATGTAAGAAGTAGCATAGCGTAAATCAAATTCAGTAAATGGGTCAGTGTATAAAAATGCTAGTGTTACACATAATATACAAAAAAATGGATAGAATTTATTACGTCCAATTAAAATGGCAAGATTGCTTAATTTATTCATAATTTATTACTCTTCATCATTAATAAGTTGATTAACTAGTTCAATGCAGCGTAAATAACGTTCTTCGTAATCGGGAGATTCTATTTCTATATATTTGATATTATTTTTTTCTAATAACGTTATTAATAGTTTTTGAAAATCTTTACGTTGTTTTGGACTGCCTAAATGACGTAAACCATCAGCGACCCATGGCGTGTTATTACCGAGTAAAATCACTAAATCAAAACGATAGTTATTGATCATAGCTTGTAAAAATGGATGTTCTTTACCTTCATATTTTTTACAAAAAGCTTGAGTTGTCACAAAATCGGTATCAATAAACGAAACTTTATTGGCATGTTTTATGGCAAAATCGATATATTGTGCATGCCCTAATGCGATTTTATCGTAGTCAGCATACTGTAATGCGCGTTCGTCCCCGCCAAGTTGAGAAAATACATAATCCCGACCATATTCCCATGCACTGGTTGTGTTAAATACGTTTGCTAGTTTATTAACTAAAGTTGATTTACCACTAGATTCTCCCCCTAAAATGGCAATAGTTCTAACAAAAAAAGGTCTAACTTCGGTTGGAATGTATTGCCAGTTTTTCAGCGGTGCTTGACGGATTTGAGTACCACTTATTTGCATAAATTGTCGTTTTGGATCAATTAAGACAGTTTCTAGATCAAACAAATCTTTATACATAGCGACATCTTGCGGTTCACTTGAGTAAACATAATCTGGCTTTATGCCTTTTTCTTGAAATAGTTTCTTTACTCGTTCACTCCACTCATGCCAGCCATTTGGGTAAGCTGGAATGCCGTCTTCTTCTAATAATTCAATGTGGATATTTTTTTGATATTTAAAAGTTTGCAGTAGCCAACGAATTCTATCATTAATAGTTGGTTGGCGAGACATAGCACTTTGTTTAAAAAGCGCTTCGTCGCGTTGAGTATCAGAACAAAGAATAACATATAACTCATCAACCTGACTAATTGCTCGTTGAATAAGATAAATATGCCCAGTATGTAAAGGATAAAATTTGCCAAAAATCACACCCACTTTTTTATTTTTGGTTGGTTCTTCAATTTGTAAATATTGATGGAGTGATTGTAATTTTTGTGCACTTGGATTTTTAATTTTATCATTAATGAGTTGACTAAGATAACCTTTAGTCATTTGGCAAGCATCGGCTACAGTCTGTAAAGATATATTCTTACGTTTGATTGCTTTTTTTAGATAACTGAAGTTACTCATATAGTCCCCTTATTTTGTTTTTTATTTTAAACAAAATATAAATCATTTTTATTTTTTGTTCAATATATTAAACGTAAAATAATTTATTTTTTTTACAACTATGTTAAAATTAATAGCAATTAAACAGATAAAATAACGACTCTATTACCATTGTTAAAGAGAATTATGTGCCGTTTAACTTATAACATAATTATATTTAAATAGTTATGAATTAGTTTTTACTTCAAAGGAAATATATGAAAATTCAGAAATTAGCTTTTTTAATTGCATTTGCTTCTAGCAGTGTTTTTGCAAACAATAATGTAACACTTAATAAAGTCACGCTTTTTTTGCAAGGTGCAGAATTACAAGGGCAATCAACGGTGTCGTTAACCAAAGGGGAAAATGAAATTTTATTGACAGGAATTGCTGATGGTGTCAAAACTAATTCAATTAATGTGGGATTTGGTAATAATGCTAATGTAAAAGTATTGTCAACGTCATTAGATGATAGTTATGAAGGTGATAATAAAGAAAGTGAAGATATTAAGCCTTTACTTAATGAGTTAAAACAGTTACAAGAAAAATTTGATACCACTGAAGTGCAATTAAAAGCCGTATCTGAACAAGTTAACCTTTTACAAGGCAATCGTTTGGAGCAATTAGTTAAAAATGCAAATGATAATTTTAATGAGATGAAAAATACTTTGGATTTTGTCAAGAGCAATTTAGTTTCGACATTAAACGAACAAAATAGACTCCAAAAAGAAGTCAATCAAATAGAAGAGCAAATAGCACAATGCCAAGATAAGATCGATAAACAGAAAGCTTTGATAAAAAACACAACCAATGCAATTATCGTGAAAATTTATTCTGATAAAGATGTTACACTGCCAGTTACCTTGTCCTATGTTACGAATAAAGCTGGTTGGGCGCCGATTTATGATGTACGTGTTACTGATGTCAGTGCTCCGTTACAACTAACATATAAAGCCGATATTTATCAAAATAGTGGTTTAGATTGGCAAAATATTGATTTCAGTTTATCAACTTCTAAGCCAAGTGAAGGCATAACTGCTCCAGATTTAGCTCCTTGGTATATTGACATGTATACTGAAAAAGGTGGGTTCTTTTTCACTAAGAGTGAGAAAGATTACGATGAAATCAGTGCAAGAAAGTCAAGATCAGTTTACGCTAATGATGATAATGCATTAACCAATACATTGGGTATTAATACCCGTTTTGAGGTTAAATTACCTTATACCATTAAATCCAATAGTAAGAATAATATCCTTACATTACAAAATAAAGAAGTTCAAGCAGAATATCATTATATTGCTATTCCTAAATTAGATAACAGTGTGTACTTACAAGCACAAATTATTGATTGGGATAAGCTTAATCTTTTACCAGGAAGGTCGACAGTCTTTTTTAATGGTAATTATGTTGGCGAAAGCTTTATTACCACTAAAGATCTAAAAGAGACACTCGATATATCTTTAGGAAAAGATAAAAATATTTTTATTTCACGTGACCGTAATGTTAATGAAACATCAAAACCTTCGTTATTTGGTAATGATATTTCACAAAAATATGCTTATACCATTGATGTAAAAAATGCCAAAACACTGCCTATTGATATTGTTGTTTATGATCAACTACCAACGATAGTCAATAAATCAGTTTCACTTGATGATGCAAAATATGACGGTGCAAGCTACAATAAAGAAACAGGCGAATTAGCATGGAAATTTAAGTTAAACCCAAGTGAAAATAAAAATCTTAACTTAAGTTTTAAACTGACTTATCCAAAAGATAAAGTTAACGATATAATTGGTTTATAAGTTAATAACAGAAATAGAATATGTTAAACGAGTGGTTAAACCAATTTAAACAAGATAGCCAAAGTAGTTTGCTTGATATTCATTTGGCAACGTTTTTGACGAATAAAGCAATGTTAAATGATGATATTACTATCAAACGTTTTAGTTTTTTGGTTCTATCACTAAGTAAAGAGGTTAGATCGGGTCATGTTTGTCTAGATCTTGCTTATTTAGATGCATCAACGATTGAATCACAGCTTTGGTTACAATTAGATTCGCCAAATGTGCAAGATTGGAAAATTGCTCTTGAACAAGCTTATGATAGTCAGGTTGTAAGTGATGGAACAAATTTGTCTCCGCTTATTTTTATTGAAAATAAACTTTATTTTCAAAGAATGTGGTTAGATGAACAAAATGTAGCTCAATATTTCAATCATACAGCTTTAGATAAAGAACTTAGCTACAATACTGATTTAACCACTGTACTTAATCAACTTTTTATTCAGAATCAAACCGAAATTGATTGGCAAAAAGTAGCAGTTGCTGCTGCGTTAACACGCAAAGTTGCTATTATTTCTGGTGGACCAGGTACGGGTAAAACAACTACTGTTGCCAAAATTTTAGCCGGAATTTTGTTAACCAATCCGCATGCTCGAATTATTACATCGGCACCTACAGGAAAAGCGGCATCAAGGTTAACCGAATCACTGAGTCGCACAATCGAGCAACTTGATTTTGCATCACTAAATATAAAAGCAGAAGCAATCACTTTACATCGTTTATTAGGTGCAAAAGCAGATAATCGTTCATTTAAGCATGATAAGAATAATCCATTGCATGTCGATGTGTTAGTCATTGATGAAGCATCTATGGTTGATTTAAATATGATGGCAAGAGTAATTGAAGCATTACCTAATTCTGCTCGTTTAATTTTGTTAGGTGATAAAGATCAACTTTCATCAGTTGAAGCCGGAGCCGTGTTTGGTGACCTTTGTACCTTTATTTCGCATGGTTATAGCGAAGCACGGGCAAAAGAGCTAAGTCAATTGACTGGTTATGATGTGCCAGCTTGCCAGCAAACAGCAAAAATTACTGATAGCATTTGTTTATTACAAAAAAGTTATCGTTTTAACGAATCATCTGGTATTGGCTTGTTGGCTAATGCAGTCAAAGCTGGGAGCTCAACTTCTGTTAAAAAATTGTTATTAGATGAATCACTGAGTGATATTCGGTATCATGCTCTTTCTTCACAACAAGCTTATGAAGATGTTTTACACGATAGTATTAATCATTATAAACATTATTTAAATGTGATTAAGCAGAATGGAACTAATGATATAGCGTTGGTTTTATCTAAATTTGCTGAATATCGCTTACTTTGTGCTGTCAGAGAAGGACATTTTGGTGTCGAAGGTTTAAATAAACAAATTGAATTACTTTTAGCCAAAAACAAATTAATTTATTTGAAAAATAAAGAAGCATGGTATGTTGGCCGACCCATCATGATATTACGTAATAGTGCTTCATTAGGGCTATATAATGGTGATATTGGCATTACATTAAAAGCTGAGCATGATAGTTCAAAATTGCGTGTTTATTTCCCTTTTGCTGATGGATCTATTAAAGGATTTTCTCCATTCCGATTACCCGAACATGAAACGGCTTATGCCATGACAATTCATAAATCACAAGGTTCAGAATTCGATGATGTAAATATTATTTTACCAACTGATAATTCGCCGTTACTTAATCGTTCTTTACTTTATACTGCTATTACCCGTGCTAAAAAAACAGTTTCAATTTATGCGACTGAAGCTATCTTGTTACAAGCAATTAAATCACAAACGCAAAGGCATAGTGGTTTAGTCAGTTTATTGCAAAATAATAGCTGATTCTGTTTTGATAAGCATATTTGAGTTTATTTTTTGAAAGATGATGTGTAATTCGAGGAAGAAATAATAAAACAGGGCTAAAAGCCCTGTAATAATTAAATTAATGGATAATTTTAGCTAAGAAGTCTTTAGCACGATCTGATTGTGGATTAGTAAAGAACTGCTCTTTTGAGGTATCTTCAATAATTTCACCAGCATCCATAAAGATAACTCGGTGGGCTACCTTACGCGCAAAGCCCATTTCATGAGTAACCACCATCATAGTCATACCTTCATAAGCCAGTTCAACCATAACATCTAGCACCTCGTTTACCATTTCAGGATCTAGTGCTGAGGTTGGTTCATCAAACAACATAACAATAGGATCCATACATAACGCACGAGCGATCGCTACACGTTGTTGTTGACCACCAGAAAGCTGAGCAGGGTATTTATCTGCATGGGCAAGTAAACCAACACGCTCTAAAAGATTAAGCGCTTTTTCTCGAGCTTCTTCGTCTGTTCGACCTAAAACTTTAATTTGTGCAAGTGTTAGATTTTTTAAAATAGTTAAATGTGGAAACAGTTCAAAGTGTTGAAATACCATACCTACTTTGGAGCGTAATTTTGCTAAGTTAGTCGCTTTATTTGTAACTTCTGTTCCATCAATAATAATTTTGCCTTTTTGTACAGGCTCTAAACAATTTACAGTTTTTATCAGGGTTGATTTTCCTGAACCTGAAGGACCACAAACAACAACAACTTCGCCTTTACCAACTCGAGTGGTGCAGTTTTTTAATACCTGAAATTGTCCATACCATTTTGAAATATTTTCTAAGGAGATCATCGAGTAATCCTTTTCTTGAAATAATTAACCAAACATGAAGCAGTAAAACAAATTATAAAATAACTTGCAGCTGCAAAAATAATCATAGAATACTTGACGGTACCACCTTGTGTATTACCAATTTGCGACACACTTGCGCCAAATAGATCAATTAAGCTCATGACATAAACTAGAGAGGTATCTTGGAATAAGATAATACCTTGTGTCAATAACAATGGCACCATAGATCTAAATGCTTGCGGTAAAATAATTAAACGCATTGCTTGGCTTTTAGTCATACCTAATGCATAGGCTGCATAATATTGACCTTTGGCAACAGCATTGATACCCGCACGAATGATTTCAGAATAATACGCAGCTTCGAACAGCGCAAAAGCAATCATCGCTGAAGCAATACGCACATCCGCATAAGGTGGCAAGTTAAATAGGTATTTAATAACTTGAGGGAGTGCTAAATAGAACCACAACAACACTAATAATAGTGGAATAGAGCGGAATAAGTTGACATAGCATTTAGAAAAAACGTTAAGCACTCTATTATTTGATAAACGCATTAATGCCAATACTGTTCCCCAAATAATACCGAAAACCACAGCAGTAAAGGTGATTTTGGTTGTTAACCATAATCCACTTAATAATAAGTGATAGTTATCTAATACTAATGAAGGTATATTGGCAATCCAATGAAATAACTGCATCTTATCCTCCATGATTCATATTAGGTAAACGAGTATGTTTTTCAACGATTCGCATGACAGTAATCACCACATAGTTAATCAGCATAAAGGCAATCGTGACACCACACAATATTTCGATAATGCTATTGGTTGACTCATTAATGCGATCAATTTCACCAATTAAATCAATTAATCCTATTGTTGATGCAACCGATGAATTTTTAATAATATTGGTCATCTCTGATGTTAATGGTGGAATAATTCGTCGATATGCATTTGGTAATAAAACGTACATATAAGCTTGTCGATTAGTTAAACCAAGTGCAATAGCGGCATATCGTTGGCCTTTAGGTAAAGTTTGAATACCTGTTCGTACTTGTTCTGCTATACGCGCAGATGTAAATAGTCCTAAAGCAATAGCAGCAGTGATAAATGCGCTTATATTTGGCGATAAATAAGAAGTAAACCAAATTCGTAGACTACCACTTAATATTATCGGTAGTATCATATACCACAAAAACATTTGAACAAGCAATGGTATATTACGAAATAGCTGAATATAACCCGCTGCAAAGTTATTTAGAAACTGATTTTCTAAAGTTCTACATATCCCCACAAGTGACCCTAGCACAAAAGCAATGATCCAAGCAGTGGCTGCTAATGAAACTGTCACAAAAATGCCATCTAATAGCCAATTTAAATAAATCCCATCACCATAAGGAGTATGTTCAAAAAATAGGGTCCAATTAAAACTCATAATATATTAATTCACTAATTTAGATAATGTACTAAATGCAATTGATTTAGTACATTGGATTAGAAAGATAAGAAAAGTATTAATCTAATGCTTTATCATTAGGATTGGCAAATAGCTCAACCATTTTAGGCGAAATTTCAAGACTCATATTTGCACCTTTTGGTGGAACGGGTTGAGTAAACCATTTATTATATGATTCTAAAGCTTTTCCTGATTTTTGCGTATCGGCAATAGTCTTGTCCATCAATTGTTTAAATTGAGTATCGCCTTTTCTCAACATACAACCATAAGCTTCATAAGAAAGCGGTTCACCAACAATTTTCCATTCAGCTGGATTAATAGCACGAGAACGTTCACCTGCAAGTAGTGCGTCATCCATCAATAATGCTACAGCTCGTCCTGTTTCTAATGCATTAAATGCATCACCATGATCTTTTGGTGTAATGATACGAATACCTAAATTATTTTTCATGTTGATTCGGTTTAAACGGATTTCAGACGTTGTACCTGCAGTTGTTACCACGTTTTTACCTTTTAGATCTTCAATACTATTGATGTTGCTATCCGCTTTAACAAGGAATTGCGTACCAACAATAAAAATACTGTTTGAAAAATCAACTGTTTTTTGGCGTTCAAGATTGTTAGTTGTCGAACCACATTCGAAATCATAGGTATAGTTGTTAAGCAGTTGAATGCGAGTCTTAGAAGTAATCGGTAAATATTTTACTTTAAGATCAGGTAAGTTTAATTCTTTTTTAACCGCATCGACGATTAAATTCGAATAATCTTGTGAGTAACCAATTACTTCTTGATTATCACCATAATAGGAGAATGGAATAGAAGATTCTCGATGACCAACAACAATAACACCACTATCTTTAATTTTTGCTAATGTACCACTCAGTTCTTCTGCAACAGCCGAACCGGTCATTAGTCCTAACATTGCAAATGATAACACTAGTTTGGTTAATTTTGTCTTTTTGTTCATACTCATCTCCTACAGTTTATTTTGTATCATATTAAATAATTTTAACATTTTTACAAAGGGCATATATTATAACTTATTTTTTAGCATAAAAGTACTTTTTACTGTTTATTTATCTATCATTGGAGCTAGATGTAACCAGCAATTAACGCAATATTAGATTATTGATTACATCAAGACTTATTAAAACCCAATTATATTTAAGCAATAATTATGCCAGTATCGTGAACTATAAACGTTTTTTTATAAAAAGTGAGATAAACATTAATGCCATCACAACTAAATAAGGCCAATTCCCCCATATAGCATAAGGCGTTAGTCCAGTTGTTGGTGATACAGATGCAGATAATGCGCCTGTTTCAAATTGCGGTAATTTTTTAACAATATTACCATGTGGATCAATAATTGCAGTAATTCCCGTATTAGTACTACGAATTAAAGGTCTACCAAATTCAAGCGCTCTAGCTTGCGCCATTTGTAAATGCTGTTTAGGTCCAATACTATCACCAAACCATGCATCGTTTGAAACAGTAAGTAAAAAATCAGTATCTGGGGTAAAATTTTGCCACATTAAATTCGATAAAATCACTTCATAACAAATTGCTGGGGTAAATTTAAAGCCTTTTATTTGTAATTGAGGTTGTTTTGCTTCGCCAGATTTCATTGAGGACATAGGAATATTGAGCAGTTCAGCAATTGGTTCAAGTACTGATTCTAACGGTGTAAACTCCCCAAAGGGCACTAGATGGTGTTTTTTATAACGGTTGATAGTTGGATATTGATAAGGCTCTTTTTCTCCTAATACTAATAAAGTATTGTAGATATATCCATTAGATTGATAGCCATTTTCGCCAAAACGATAATCAATAATACCAACAGCTATTTCAGAATCATGGGCTCGGGCTTCGTTATCCAGATATTGTAAAAAAGATTGTTGATTTATTTCGTAATCGGTGATGCTGGCCTCTGACCAAATGATAATTTTATCTTTACCAAAGTTTTGTTTAGACAATTTTGTATAGGTTTGTAATGTGTTGTTAAGTTGTTCTTTTGTCCAACGTATTGACTGTGAAATATTTCCTTGAATTAAAACAAAATTAGCTGAACGAGTATCATTAGCTTTAGTCCAATTAATATTATTGAATAAAATTGGTGCAAATAAGATCACAAGTAGTGCAATAAATGCACTAAGCGTGTGCGTTTTTGGCGTTTTGCTATTTATTGTCTTTATGCAATAAACAAATAATCCACACAAAATTGTTAGCAGTAAATTAACACCATCAATCCCCAATACAGGAAAATAGCCTTTTAACGGACTATCAAGTTGGCTATAACCGAGTTGTAACCAAGCAAATCCTGTTAAAATATACCCTCGTAAGAATTCAGTTAATTGCCAGAGCACAGGAGCAAGAAGTACAAGTTGTTTAAATGAAAATTGTCCAGCAAAACGATTTGCTATCCTTAATAGAAAAGCAAATAGCATAGGATAGATCGACAAATATAGGATTAAAAAACCTAAAATGATAATAGCAATGAGAGCGGGTAACTCTCCATACTGCTTAATACTGATATAAACCCAATGGATCCCTGCGGCAAAATAGCCAATGCCCCAACTTAATCCTAATAACATAGCTTGTTTTTTAGATCTATCAGCAGTAAGCCATAAAAGACCAGTAAACGATACAAAAGCTAGAGGCCAAATATGAAATGGAGCATAACTAAAAACTGCTATACCACCAAAAATTAGGCTTAATAATATCTTTTTAAGCATTTTCAGGTAACTCTAAATTAGGCGCGGTAGCCCCATCAGGAATAGTCACATGCAATTGAATGATTCGTCTTCGATCTGCAATGGTAACTTTAAATTGATAGCCGTCAATGGTAATGGTTTCTCCGCGTAAGGGTAAGCGTCCAAAATGTTGCATTACCAGCCCTCCAATGGTATCCATCTCATCATCACTAAAATCAGTTGAAAATATTTCATTAAAATCTTCCACTGGAGTGAGGGCTCGCACAGTATAAACCGATTGCGTTAAGCGACGAATATCGCGATCTTCAATTTCATCATACTCATCTTCAATATCGCCCACGATGAGTTCTAAAATATCTTCAATAGTCACAAGCCCCGAAACACCACCAAATTCATCAATAGCCATTGCCATATGATAGCGCTGCATACGAAACTCTTTTAACATATGATCGACACGTTTACTTTCGGGAACAACAACGGTTGGTCTGAGAATTTTTTTGAGATCAAAATTATCAATACCTTGGCGAATAAAAATCAAAAGATCTTTAGCCAATAAAATGCCTTCTATGTGATCTCTATCTTCACTAATAACAGGATAACGAGAATGCCCATGTTCAGAAATAATATCTAGACACTCATCAAGTGAATAATTGTCTTTTATGGTAACAATTTGAGAGCGAGGAATCATAATATCGCGAACGCGTTGTTCTGCTATATCCATTACCCCTTCAATCATATCCAAGGTATCAGGATCGATAAGTTCGTTTTCTTCGGCTTCGCGAATTACTTCGATCAATTCTTCTTTATCTTTGGGTTCCGAATTAAATAACTGACTTAACCATAATGCAAACCCTTTTTTAGGTCTCCGGTGATTATCATCACTCATTTGTGCTTTTCCTTTCTTACTTTATTATTAATTTACTATTTTTGGCTTAGTTTACTTAATTTACTTACTAAAAAGTTTGCAAAATAGCATATAACTAAACGGCCTATCGTACATTTCTATTCATCAATGGGTTGATAAGGATCTTCAAATCCCAATTGTTGCATAATATCAATTTCGATATTTTCCATTTCTTCAGCTTCTTCGTCAAGAATATGATCATAACCGAGTAAATGTAAACAACCATGCACAATCATATGTGCCCAGTGCGAAGTTAATGATTTATGTTGTTGCTCAGCTTCAGCTTCAACCACTTGCTTACAAATAATTAGATCACCCAATAAAGGAACATCGATCTCGATTGGGGATTCAAACGGAAAAGATAAAACGTTAGTTGGTTTATCTTTATGACGATAGGTACAATTTAATTGCTGACTTTCTTGTTTATCGACAATACGGATAGTGAGCTCGGCGTTATCCATAAACTGAGGTAAAATAACCTCTAACCATTGCATAATTTGCGCTTCGGTAGGCAAATTTTGGTTATCTTCTGTAGCAATTTGCAAATCTAAAATAATTGCGCTCATCATATTTACCTTACTTTATTATTCACGATGATAAGGATGATTAGTGGTTAAACTCCATGCACGGTAAAGGCTTTCAGCTACAATAACCCGCACTAAAGGATGAGGTAGGGTAAGTGGCGACAGTGACCAACTCTGTTCCGCCGCCGCTTTGCAAGAAGGAGATAACCCCTCAGGTCCACCAATTAATAAACTCACATCACGGCCATCTACTTTCCAACGTTCTAATTGTTCAGCTAAATTATGCGTTGTGTAAGGTTTACCTGGAATATCAAGAGTCACAATGCGATTGCCTTTACCGCAGGCACTTAACATTGCTTCGCCTTCTTTATCTAAGATCCGTACAATATCTGCATTTTTTGTACGTTTTCCAGCAGGAATTTCAATAAGCTCTAAAGGCATATCTTTAGGAAATCGTGATTGATAATCATTAAAAGCAGTGGTAACCCAGTTTGCCATTTTATTGCCAACAGCAATAAGCTGTATCTTCACGTGATTAACTCCAAAGCTTCTCAAGTTCGTAAAGCTGACGGCTTTCTTCTTGCATTATATGTACAATGACCGCATCCATATCAACTACGACCCAATCGGCATCACTTTTACCTTCGCTACCTAACACCAAATGACCTTGTTTTTTTGCTTCATCAAGTAAATGGTTAGCAATAGAGGAAACATGACGGTTTGAAGTGCCAGTACAAATAATCATATAATCGGTAATACTTGATTTGCCACGAACATCAAGGGTAACAATGTTTTTTCCTTTTAGATCATCAATCTTATCAATAATAAAATCTTGTAACGACTGCTGCAAAATAATCTCTCTTTTTATTAAAAATAAAGCGCCATTATAGCATATATTTTAAAAATAACGGTGATGATAACTTACACATATTTTTATTGATTATTGGGATTGCTTTTTTCTTTTCTTTTTTGCTAGTTTATCTTCACGCATTTTTTTTATTTGTTCTTTTCTGTTTTTCTTTATTTGGTCTCTTTTCAATTTTTTTTGATTATTTATAGCTAAACGTTCCTCTTTATTTAGAGTATCTTTTATTGTATCTTTTGCTTTTCGCTTTTTTTCTCTATTTATGCTAAATTCCTCTAGCACCTCTGTTAACGACGATATACCCAACAAGAATAAAAGTCCTAAAAATAAACCTAATAAAGATGGATATATTGGGTTGTAATCGTGACCCATGCGCGGAAGGATTCTAACCGTTGCTGCTTCTACAAAATTGGTACTAAATAAAAAAAGTAAGAAAAATATCGCTTTCATAATATATGCAATTTAATGGAATAATTCCACGTATTTTATCTTATACAAATATATATAGATGTTAAAGGAAATTTGAACAATAAAAAAGCAAAGTTTTATATTTCAATGGCACACATTTTCAAACAAAAAATTAGTGTTGCTGATCCAATTTTTGTAAAAATATTCAGGATTCTATACCGTCTTGAGATTAAAAAATGAAAATAATAATACGAAATTTGAATTGAGATGTGGAATAATCTAGGAGTAAACAAATAAAAACTTTAATAAAATCAATTCTAAATCCGAGGTGTTTTAGTCAAAACCCACGGGCAAGTAAAATTGCTCACGTGGGTTTATTTCAGTTACGTACAAGCTTATTTATATAGGTTTATAAAAACAGTTTGTGCTGTGCTTGCAGGGTTAGATGATACTTCTTTTACATAATAAAAGTGTGCACCATTAGCAACCGCATGTTTTTGTGCGGCGGCACTGATTTCTGCTGTATTGTTGAATACACCATGGAAGCTAATAGTACTAAATGGCGTCATGTGTTTAAATGCTTCGCTACTAATTTCGTAGGCATCTTGACCTGCTATTGCTGTTGTTACGATATAATCCCTAACGGGTGCGTCTTGTTTGTATAAAGCAACTTCGATATCTTCTGCTTGGTTTTTGATATCATCAGATGAAATTGAATCGATATAAAACGCATAGGCATTTTTTTCAGCGGCTAATTTACTTGCAGCTTCGGTAATTTCGGAAGTGTTATTGTAATTACCTTTAAATTTAACAACATCAAATGGTAAATAGTAAAGAGCTTTTGAACGTTCATAAGAAACCACGCCATTATAAATAGTTTCATTTTTCTGTACGGCTATTGGTGCGTTAGATTTGTAAATATTGGCATAAACAATCGCACGATCTGAAGAAGTTCCATTAGCTGGACTTTCCATTGCAGTAATATAGTAATATTTAGCACCTGCTTCATCGGCAGCGCGAGAAATATCTTTAGCAGCATTTTCGGCTTGTAAATAACTTCCAGTTACTGAAATTTCTTTTAATGGTACTAAATGACTACTTTCTTTAGCAGTTAATGGCTCAGCAGCATAAAGACTAGCAACAGGTAATGATAACAATACGGCTAACGCAATAGAGGATTTGGTAAAACGTTTCATAATATATTCCTTCATTTTTGAATTATTAAAATAGAAAATCGTTGTTTAACGCTTATTTTATTTGCAAATATATTTATTGATATTACTTCGAAAATATTCGAACTGGCAGAGCTCCTGATGTGTTGTCCTTGTCTACTTGTAAAAAGCGTTAAGACATTAATAGTTGTTTTGGTAGGAAAAAATAGTAAAACAACTTGTTATTGTTATAAGACGTTCAGTAATAATCCTCAAGTTCTTTTAATCAAATAGAAGGGTGCCTAGCATTAATTGTTTAAAATGAAATGAATTGTCAAAAAAAGAGTTAATTTGAGCTAATTAAGAATATTAATATTTTCTAAATTATATTTTTCCTACAGATTATTCTCTAATTCTTTCAATAAAGAATTTAAGGATTTGTGCAGTTAATCCCCAAATAACCCGATTGTGATACTGATAATAATAGACAGAATACTCAGCTCTTTTTTGCCATTTAGGTGATCGGTTTAAAATGATATCAAAAGGGAAATCATCAGAAGGTTTATGCCCGACAAACATTGTTGCACGCTGAGGGGGATTTTGAATAAACCACTCAATAGGAACGGTAAAAATCTGTTCGACTTCATCATGATTTAGTTGCAAATCATCAAGTGAATTGATTGTGCCAACAAATGGATAAATAGCCATACCTAATGTTGCAATAAACTTGGGTAATGCTCCTAAAATTGTTATGTGCTTAAAGGGGATACCCAATTCTTCAACTGTTTCACGTTTAGCTGTGTATTCGGGATTGGTATCAGATAATTCCACACGCCCACCAGGAAAGCAAATATCTCCAGGTTGCCATTTTAATTTTCTAGATCTAATTTGAAATAAAAGATGCAATTGATGATCAATATCAACAATCGGCAATAATACTGCAGCTTTATTATCGATAAATTTTGTGTTTTCTTTTTTTTGAATCTGTTTAGCAATATTTTCAATTGTTATCATAATTATTCATTTTATTTAGGGTTTAAATTTTTGTTCTATTTACCTTACACAAATAACATGCTAGATTTAATAGTAGCGTTAAATTAATACGCGTGTTTTATCTAATTGAAGCCATGCAATATTATATCAATAACATAAAAAAAGAGCTTGAAGATCTTGCCAAATTGAAACGTGAGCGTGCTATCATTGGTATGTCTCCTGAATTTCAGCAGGTATTTTTATTACTTCCTGCGCTTTTTCATTATCACACACCTAAATTACCAGGATATATGGAAGGGGATATACCTTCAGGTATTGCTTGCTATCAATTGTCTGATGATGTAAGTAAACGGCTTAAAACTGAATTCGATTTTATTCCATCCACTAACGAAAATAAAATAATTAACATCCCAGCCATATCCGCTTTATATACAATGGGAAGTACCTGTTCTATTGGACAGTCAATTCAATCTGATCTTGATATCTGGATATGCATTGAAAACAATTTAACAGATCAACAAAAAGAAGCCTTACAACAAAAATGCCGTTTGCTCGAAGGTTGGGCGGCAAATTTGCAAGTCAAATTAACGTTATTTGTGGTAGATGCTGATCGTTTTATTAATAAACATCATGAATGTCTAATGGGCGAAAATTGCGGAACTGCGCAGCATATTTTGTTACTTGAGGAGTTTTACCGTTCTGCAAATTTGTTGGCTGGCAAATATTTACTGTGGTTTGTAATACCTTATAATTTCACCGTGAATAACGTTACTTACCCTACTTATGAGAAGTGCGTTCAAGCGATGGTTGATCTTAATTTAATCGAGCGAGAGCAATGGATTGATTTTGGTCCACTAACTGGATTATCAGCTCAAGAGTATTTTGGAGCAAGTTTATGGCAACTTTATAAAAGTATTGATTCACCTTTTAAAGCGGTACTTAAAACCCTATTATTAGAAGCGTATTCATGGATTTACCCACAAAATAAACCAGTTGCTTATCAAATGAGGGAACTGATTCAAAAAGGCGAAATTCATAAAGGGATGTACCTAGATTCTTATTACATGCTGTTAGATAGAATTAGTAAATACCTCATTGAAATCAATGATTATGAACGACTTGAATTAATTCGTAATTGCTTTTATTTGAAAGTGAACGAAAAACTTTCTATCCCAACACAATTGTCGTCATGGCGACGCTCTATTTTAAGTGAGTTAGTTAAAAGTTGGGGATGGGATGGTCAACAAATTGCAAAATTAGATGCGAGTCAATCTTGGAAAATAGGGCAAGTCCGAGAAATACACGAAATCTTATTACACACTATGATGTCCGGCTATCGAAATTTACTCAATTTTGGTCGTCGTAATAATTTAGACTCATTAATTAGTCCTCAAGATCTGGCGATATTAACACGTAAGCTCTATGCTGCTTTTGAAGTATTACCAGGAAAGATCACAACGTTAAAGCTCAATATATCTGATAATTTACAAGAGGAAGCATTAACTTTTATTCATGTTGCAGAAGATCGCATCAATCGAGCAGGATGGTATGTTTACAATCAAAAACCCATGTTGCACTCAATTATTGGCCATCAATATCTTGAATATAGCAAATACTTAGTAAAACTAGTAGGCTGGTGTTATTTTAACGGATTAATTGCTGATAGCACTCACTTTTATTATCATGATGGTGAAAACCGAAATAATTTGAAAATTAATAAATTGATCGCAGATCTAAAAAATTACTTTCCTACTGATGTGCCAGCAGCAACTGAAGAACAGTTATATGGACCATGCGAAATTCGTCACTTAGCTATTATTTTAAATTTAGAAGACGATCCGACGGCTAATATTGAATTAGACGATGAAGTGACCAATAGTGTACTTAATTATGGTAAAAACGAACTCAGCTTAGTGGGATCAATTGATCTTCTTTATCGTAATTCGTGGAACGAAATTCGTGTTCTCCATTTCAGCGGTGCGTTATCGGTACTGCAGGCGATTAAGGAGTTACTAAATCGAATGCATAAAGATGCTGATTTACCCAATTCGCTAGAAATATTTTGTTATAGCGAGTACCAGAGTGATGAAATCAAACAACAAATGAAAAAGTTAATGGATGAATGTATTGATTTACGTTTAACTACCACTCAAAATAACTCAACGCAAGTAAAACCATTAAGGATCGGTGGAGCTTCATGGTATCTATTTTTTGAGCGATTAGGGGTATCATGTCATCAATTTGAAAATGCGATTGATTTTTATGGTGCAGTATCAAATAACAAAATACAAGGTAGGCCACTAAACATTTTAGACGAAACAAATGAACTACCAAAAGAAATTGATAGCGTCGCTTATGCAGGGATCATACAATTCTTTTTTGAAAATACTGATTCAGGTTTTGATCTTTACATTCTAAATGAACATAACCAAGTTGAAATATACCGTAATTGCAACGGTTCAATAGATAATATGGTTAAAGATATTAACGAATTTTATATCTTATCTGACGATCGTTTTTCATTTACTACCAGTAGCTCAGTTAATTTTAATCTACCTCAATTTTATCAAATTACTTATAATGAGCATGATGAAAGACAGATTATCCCGCTTAATTAAAAGATCGGCCAACGATCTAACTTGGATGTAATCATGTCAAAAAGTTTCAGGTAACTATGTGTTTTAGTATAAAAATAATAAAAGTTTACAATTAATAAGTAAAATAATTAAATTTCTATTAAAATAATGGGAACTTTTTTCTAATTTAAGAATCTAACTGTATGTCAGCGCAACTTTGGGCCGATTGACAGTTATTAACAAAATAAGGAAAGGCCTTTAATGGGGGAGCAAGTAACAGACCAAGTATTAGTAGATCGCGTTCTTAATGGAGACAAAAACGCATTTAATTTACTTGTTGTTCGTTATCAAAACAAACTGGCTCATTTGGTTTCTCGTTATGTATTAGCGTCCGAAGTTCCTGATGTTGTGCAAGAGACTTTTATTAAGGCATATCGATCATTAAGTCTTTTTAAAGGTGAAAGTGTTTTTTACACATGGCTGTATCGAATTGCAGTTAATACAGCAAAAAACTACTTAACGTCTCAAGGACGACGGCCACCATCATCAGATATAGATGCTAGTGAAGCCGAAAGTTATGAAGGTGCAGATTCATTAAGAGATCTTGATAATCCTGAAAATTTAGCGCTTTCAGACGAAGTAAAAAAAACAGTATTTGCAACGATCGAAGCATTACCAGATGATTTAAAAACCGCAATTACATTGCGCGAAATCGAAGGGTTAAGCTACGAAGAAATCGCTCAAATCATGGATGTACCAGTTGGCACAGTGAGATCACGTATTTTTAGAGCTCGTGATGCAATTGATGAAAAAATTAAACCATTACTCAGTTAATGGCTACAAACAAATAATAAAGAGTAGTCATAAATTTAAGGTGTTTACTATGCAAATAGAACAGAAAGAGCAACTTTCATTACTTATGGATGGTGAGTTTACAAACGACCATATTGTTGATGAAGTATTAAATGATGAAAATTTGCAATCATGCTGGCATCGTTACCATATTATCAGAGACACAATGCGAGGTGAATTACATAGTAGTTTATTAAATCATAGTAGTTCACTAAATTTAGATATCTCTAGTCAAATTGCACAAGCGATAGCAACTGAAGATTTATACAATCAACCAATTGATCAACCTAATATTGACACAACTACGCCACCAAAAGCTGAAAACCTAATTTGGATTCACGTTAAAGACTTTATTGGCAAAGTAAGCCAAGTTGGACTTGCAGCGTGTGTAACTCTTGGAATTATTGCAGGTGTACAATATAATCAAGGACAAACAGATAGTACCAGTGCAAGCCCTACATTAAATACAGTACCAGTTGGTGTAAGTGTGGCTCCTGTAGGTGGCATTCATCAACAAAACGATCAGCAATTACTTGAAAAACGACAATACGACAAAATTAGATTGCTTGTACAAGATTATGAATTGCAAAAAAGATTAAATGCACACTAATTTTAAATGAAATCGCTAAATTATTTCATCAAATTTTTTATAAAACAGAGACGAAAAATAATATTCGCTCTGTTTTTTACATTTTTTTCAGTATCGATTTATGCCAACGATACAGAGGATGCCTTTGCGTTATTAAACAAAATGAATCACGCTGTACAAACGCAAGATTACCGCATTTACTTCGTATCTCAAGATAAAAATCAATATGTAACCACATTCGAATATAGCCATATGGGTGCGCCTGTAAAAGAAGATATTAATGCCTACTTGCGCTATCTGGAAGGTCCTGATAAAGAGATCATCTTACATAAAGGGATAACCAGTTACTTTCAGCCTAATAGTTCATCATTTTCTATCACTAGCTCACGAATTATCGAAGCTTTCCCTGACGTTGTTTATAATAATTTTAATGACCTTAAGGATGTTTACGACTTTATTTTTTTAGGAAAAGCAAGAACAGCTAATCGAAGCGCAAAACTAGTCAAAATCATAGCGAAAGAACAGGACCGTTATAGCTATGTAATTTGGATTGATGATGAAACCTTTTTACCCATTAGGATCGATTTATTAGATCAAAATAGCGATATCATTAATCAGATTAAAGTAATACAACTAGATAAAAATTTTGATAAGAAAGAACAGCTAGATTATATCAACAGCCGAACTTACCCAATCTTATTATCGATTGAAAAACAAAATAATGCCTTTGACCAATGGCGACTAGCTTGGTTACCTAAAGGATTTAAAGAAGTGGCTGCTTATAATTTGAATTTTTATAGTTCTGATATTGCTACTAAATTGTTTTCAGATGGTGTATTTTCATTTACGGTCAATATCTCATCTGAACAAGCTAAACAATCTAATCAGATTATTCAACAAGGTGGAAGGACAATTTATTCAACCAACTTAGGTCATAAAAATATTGTCATCATAGGTAATTTGCCGCGTACTACAGTTGAACGTATTGCACAAAATATTGTTCAGAAATAAACGCAAACTTCTCGATAACGCTATGCTTAGTAGCGATAAAAGTGTAAAATGTTTCTCTTTCTGACTATGTAATTATTAGCAATATTGGTCATAACCAAAAGGCATTTTAGATAGTTAACCGTTAATAACCAAGATACTAATTATAATTTATTAATATGAATAAAAATATCCGCAATTTTTCAATTATTGCCCATATTGACCATGGTAAATCAACGCTTTCAGACCGCATAATACAAATTTGTGGTGGGCTTTCAGATCGTGAAATGGAAGCTCAAGTACTTGATTCAATGGATCTTGAGCGTGAACGTGGCATCACAATCAAAGCACAAAGTGTAACCCTTGATTATCATGCTAAAAATGGCGAAACATATCAGCTCAATTTTATTGACACACCAGGTCATGTTGACTTTTCTTATGAAGTGTCGCGCTCGCTAGCTGCTTGTGAAGGTGCGTTATTAGTTGTGGATGCGGGGCAAGGTGTTGAAGCACAAACGCTAGCAAACTGCTACACCGCGTTAGATATGGATCTTGAAGTTGTCCCTGTTCTAAACAAAATTGACTTACCTGCGGCTGAACCTGAGCGCGTTGCAGCCGAAATCGAAGATATTGTAGGTATTGATGCTAGCAATGCAGTGCGTTGCTCGGCAAAAACTGGCGTTGGCGTTGTTGATGTACTTGAGCAATTGGTCAGCGATATTCCACCACCAGAAGGTGACTCGACAGCACCATTGCAAGCACTTATTATCGATTCATGGTTTGATAATTATTTAGGTGTAGTTTCATTAATTCGCATTAAAAATGGTGAATTAAACAAAGGTGATAAGATCAAAGTAATGAGCACAGGTATGACTTATAACGTTGATCGACTTGGTATTTTTACCCCTAAGCAGATTGACAAGCAGTGCTTGCATTGTGGTGAAGTGGGTTGGGTTGTTTGTGCGATCAAAGATATACTAGGCGCGCCAGTGGGCGACACCTTAACTTTAGCAAAAGCACCTGCACAAAATCCATTACCTGGTTTCAAAAAGGTCAAACCACAAGTTTATGCTGGATTATTCCCAACCAGTTCTGACGATTACGAAGCTTTTCGTGATGCCCTTGGCAAATTAAGCCTAAATGATGCCTCATTGTTTTATGAGCCAGAAAATTCTGGAGCTTTAGGGTTTGGATTCCGTTGTGGTTTCCTTGGCTTATTACATATGGAAATCATTCAAGAACGCTTAGAGCGTGAATACAACCTTGATTTGATAACCACAGCACCAACGGTTGTTTATGAAGTACTAACTACATCAAATGACATTATCTACGTTGATAGCCCTGCCAAGTTACCAGCAGTAAATAACATTCAAGAATTACGCGAACCAATAGCAGAATGTAACATATTAGTTCCGCAAACTTATTTAGGCAACGTCATCACACTTTGTGTTGAAAAACGTGGTGTGCAAACCAATATGGTTTATCATGGCAATCAAGTTGCTTTAACGTACGAAATCCCAATGACCGAAGTTGTATTAGACTTTTTTGACAAACTAAAATCGACTTCGCGTGGGTATGCATCATTAGATTACAGTTTTAAACGATTCCAAGCTGCCGACATGGTAAGGTTAGATGTATTAATTAATGGTGAACGTGTTGACGCATTAGCCTTAATTACCCACAAAGACAATGCACCATATCGTGGACGAGAATTAGTTGAAAAAATGAAAGATCTTATTCCTCGTCAACTATTTGATATTGCCATACAAGCTGCTATCGGCAATCATGTCATAGCAAGATCAACGGTCAAACAACTACGCAAAAATGTATTAGCCAAATGCTATGGTGGCGATGTGAGTCGTAAAAAGAAACTTTTACAGAAGCAAAAAGAAGGTAAAAAGCGCATGAAACAAATAGGTAATGTCGAATTACCGCAAGAAGCCTTTTTAGCCATTTTGCATGTAGGAAAAGATTAACCAAGTAAAAACAAATCAATAAAAAGATTTATTTAAAGAGGGAAAAAAATGGCTGGAACATTTGCCATCATATTAACGCTAGCAACACTTATTACTGGTATCTTTTGGTTTTTAGAAAAATTCAAATGGAAACCAGCAAGACAACGTAAAGTTGAAGAAATCCGTACTCAAAGCAATGGCGAAGTTGATGGAAAGATACTTGCCGAAGTTGGTAAACCCAAAGTTTGGATTGAAAATTTGGCATCGTTTTTTCCGGTATTGTTTGTTGTGTTTGTTATTCGTTCATTCATCTATGAACCGTTTCAAATTCCATCAGGATCAATGATGCAGACATTACTCATTGGCGACTTTATTGCGGTTGAAAAATTTTCTTATGGCATGCGAGATCCTATTACTAACACCGTCATCATTCCAACAGGACAACCACAACGTGGTGATGTTGCCGTATTTAAACACCCAAATGTTCCTCAAATGGATCTTATAAAGCGTGTTGTCGGCTTACCAGGTGACAAAATCGTCTATCTGGTAAAAGAAAAGCAAATTTTAATCTATCCTGCTTGCCAAGCAACAGATGCAAATTGCGAAGGGCAACAATCACAGCCGCTCAATTTGCATTACAGCGAACCAAGGCCAAGTAATTGGAAAGAGGTGCATGAACAGTTCAAGCCAAACCCTAATTTTTACACGCTAGAACAATATGCGGATAAAGGTATTGTCGATTCTCAGTCTATCATGACATTAAATATGAATATTCAACAAGAAACTCTTGGTGACACACCGCATAATATTCTAACCACTCAAGGTTCACAAGAAAATCCTAGCTATTTTTATCATCAGGATGGACAACCGATAGCCACTTGGGTTGTACCACAAGGTCATTATTTTATGATGGGTGACAACCGCGATAACAGTGGTGACAGTCGATACTTTGGTTTTGTTCCTGAAACCAATTTTGTTGGTAAAGCAACCGCAATTTGGATTAGCTTTGAAAAACAACCAAACGAATGGCCAACAGGAATCCGCTTTAGTCGTATTGGCGGTATACACTAATAGCTATAATTATGAAAAAATTTAGTCAAATTCAACAATCAATCGGCTATATATTTCAAGATAAATCTCTACTTGAATTAGCCCTTACTCATCGAAGTGCTAATAAACTGCATAACGAACGTTTAGAGTTTTTAGGGGATTCTATTTTAAGTCTTGTCATAGCCGATGAACTTTATCACCGTTTTGTCAAACAAGATGAAGGCGATCTGAGCCAAATGCGCGCAACACTTGTTTGCGGGCAAACACTTGCCGAAATTGGTAAAGATTTTAAATTGGGCGATCACCTTATTTTAGGACAAGGCGAACTCAAAAGTGGTGGTTTTCGTCGCGAATCAATCATTTCTGATGCGGTAGAAGCCATAATTGGTGCCATTTATTTAGATAGCAACCTCGACACAGTTCGTTCACTAATCTTATCATGGTACCAAAGCCGCTTGACTCAAATTCAACCAGGTATTAAACAAAAAGATGCCAAAACAAGATTACAAGAATACTTACAAGGAATTCATCGTCCGCGCCCATGTTATTTAATTCTTGAAGTAACTGGCGATAACCACGAACAAGAATTCTTAATTCAATGCAAAATTGACAATGATAGCCATGAATATTTAGGTCGTGGCTTAAGTCGCCGAAAAGCAGAACAAGCTGCCGCACAAGAAGCACTTAACCAATTAGGTATAAAATGACAGAAACAACACAACATTGTGGATTTGTCGCCATTGTCGGGCGACCAAATGTAGGTAAATCAACGCTACTAAACCAATTGCTTGGTCAAAAAATTTCGATTACATCACGCAAAGCGCAAACGACCCGTCACCGAATTGTGGGTATTGACACGCAGGATAATGACCAAATTATCTATATCGATACTCCCGGACTTCATATTGAAGAAAAAAGAGCCATAAACCGCTTAATGAATCGTGCTGCAAGCAGCTCAATAGGGGATGTTGAACTCGTTATTTTTGTGGTTGAAGGCACACATTGGAATGACGACGACGAAATGGTCGCCAACAAACTCAAAGATTGCAAAAGCCCAGTTCTGTTAGTGATTAATAAAATTGACAACGTCACCGACAAAACACATTTATTACCGCATATTCAAGCGATAAGCCAAAAAATTAACTTCCTTGATGTTGTGCCAATTAGCGCTGAAAAAGGAGAAGGTGTAGATATTATAAAAGATATCGTCAAAAAACACTTACCAGAAGGCGAACACCATTTCCCTGAAGATTACATTACTGACCGCTCGCAACGTTTTATGGCATCGGAAATCATTCGCGAAAAACTCATGCGCTTTTTAGGTGATGAATTACCTTATTCGGTAACAGTTGAGATCGAACAATTCAAAGTTGATGAACGTAACGGAATGTACCGAATTAATGGATTAATCTTAGTTGAACGCGATGGACAAAAGAAAATGGTCATCGGCAACAAAGGTGAAAAAATCAAAAAAATTGGTATTGAAGCGCGCAAAGACATGCAATCATTTTTCGACAATAAAGTCCATCTAGAGCTTTGGGTAAAAGTCAAAGCCGGCTGGGCAGATGACGAACGAGCATTGCGGAGTTTGGGTTATAGTGATGATTAAAGATCCTATTTGATTTTAGTTATTCATCAGGCATAAATATGCCTGATTTTTTTATTTTATTTCCTTCTTTTCGATGTTGTAAACAAAAGACTTAAGAATATTTATTTATCGCATTGAAAACTTTTCATATGATCTTTATGCGGGTATTTATCTAGATAGCCCCTAATTTGGCTCAATCCTAATTTTACAAAACGATTTGTTAGCCTAATATCCTTATAGCATTGAATGTATTTATTCTGGTAATTGATGAGAATATCAAGGCACAGGCAAACACCAATTTATTAAAATGTGCAATAACCATCGTATTAATCAAAATACCCGAAACTAGTTAGCCTACAAACGAATGACAAAGTGAGACGGGCTTTAAATGACGTGTAAGAATCAACAAATATTTAGTGATTAAAAAGATAAAGAGCAAAATCTTTAACGATTTATTAATCGTTTATAGTATAGTTGAATTTTATAAAGTAATTTAAGTGAAAACGTCTTATGAGTTTTAGAGGATTATTCTAATCATGAAGTGTAAACAACTTAGCGTTTTCTTACATGTTATTTTTTATTCTTAGCAAAGGATATTTTGAATACAATTTATAATAAATAGTTTACATCAGTGAATCTTTAAATCAATTAGTAATTATATTATTTTATAGATGATAATATATTCGATGAATGTGCTATCTTACTATTACCATTTTAAATTTTCAGCCATCAAAATTAATTTATGAGGGGATGTGATATGCCATATAAAACACGTGAAGATTTACCTGATTCAGTACGCCATGTCTTGCCTGAACATGCGCAAGATATTTTTAAAGAAGCGTTTAATAGTGCAATTAAGGAATATCAAGATTCGCATAAACGGCGTGATAATAGTGCACCAGAAACTATTGCTTTTAAAGTAGCTTGGGCTGCTGTCGAAAAGGTTTATCACAAAGGTGAAGATGGTAAATGGGTAGCTAAATAGATATTTAAATGGTTTAAGTTGAGCAACACAGCTTAACATTTTGAAAAACATTATGAGTCAGGACACTTTATTGTATCAGATCCAAAAGTCCCTCGTACAGGTGGTGTGATTATTTGTCGTGCTGAGAATAAAGAGCAAGCGTTAGCAATATTGTAAAAAGATCCATTCTATATTCAGCAAATTGGCAAGTATGACATTATTGAGTTTGTGCCATCGAAATATGCCGATGGGTTTGAAGAATTTATTTAAAAGTTAACTTCAAATATTTAAAGTTTATCATTCATTTTTGTGATATTTATCGCATTTCGGTAAATATCACAAAAAGCTGCACATTTCACTAATAACCTTTCCTACCCAAATATACTTATATTTTTCCTGATCAATACGGAAAAAGTTGGTTAGTAATTCTATTTTTTTCCTTTTATACTAAATTTGAATTATCAATAAACACAGGTACTTAATTATGAAAAATAAAGGTTTACCAAAAGATTTTTTGTGGGGTGGTGCTGTTGCTGCTCACCAATTAGAAGGTGCTTGGCAAGTTGGTGGAAAAGGAATAAGTGTCGCTGATGTGATGACTGTTGGTTCACCAAAAAGTTATCGTAAAATTACTGAAGGTGTTATTGACGGTGAATATTACCCTAATCATGAAGCTATTGATTTTTATCATCATTATAAAGATGATATTAAGTTATTTGCTGAAATGGGTTTTAAATGTTTTCGTACCTCTATTGCTTGGACGCGTATCTTTCCAAAAGGTGATGAACTTGCACCAAATGAAGATGGGTTAAAATTTTATGATGATCTTTTTGATGAATGCTTAAAATACAATATTGAGCCAGTTGTTACACTTTCTCATTTTGAATTACCTTATTACCTTGTTACTGAATATGGTGGATTCCGTAATCGTAAATTAATTGATTTTTTTGTCCGTTTTGCAGAGGTATGTTTTGATCGTTATAAGAATAAAGTCAAATATTGGATGACTTTTAACGAAATCAATAATCAAGCTAACTTTAATGAAGATTTTGCACCGTTTACTAACTCAGGTATTTTCTATAAACAAAGCGACGATCGCGAGCAGATTATGTATCAAGCTGCACATTATGAATTAGTTGCTAGTGCTAAAGCGGTACAAATTGGTCATGCTATTAATCCTGATTTTGAAATAGGCTGTATGTTGGCGATGATCCCTATCTATCCAGAGACTTGTAAACCAGGTGATATTCTAATGGCACAAAAGGCGATGGAGCGTAAATATTTTTTTGGTGATGTTCATGTCCATGGCGAGTATCCAAACCATATTAAAAATTATTGGCAACGTAAAGATTTTAAACTTGATATCACCAATCAAGATCTTGAGATCTTGAAAAATGGAACAGTTGATTACATTGGCTTTAGCTATTACATGTCTAATGCAATTAGGAAAAAAGAAGATAATGAAAGCTATGAATATAACGAAAAAACCGATCTGATCGGCAATCAATATGTTAAAAAATCAGATTGGGGTTGGCAAATCGATCCTGAGGGACTTCGTTATACACTTAATTGGTTAACTGATATGTATCGTTTACCGCTTTTCATAGTTGAAAATGGTTTTGGCGCCTACGATAAAGTCGAAGCTGATGGTAGCGTGCACGATGCTTACCGTATTGATTATCTGCGTGAACATATTAAACAAATGAAACTTGCTGTTGAAGAAGATGGGGTTGATTTGATGGGATACACTCCTTGGGGATGTATTGATCTTGTTTCAGCTGGGACAGGTGAAATGGAAAAACGTTATGGATTTATCTATGTTGATAAAGATAACAAAGGTAACGGTTCACTAAAACGTAGCCGCAAAGACTCATTCGCATGGTTTAAAAGAGTGATTGAGTCTAATGGCGAAGTCTTATAAAGCATAACTATTTTTAGGGGAATTTATGAAAAAAGCATTAATCATTTGTGCGGCAGGTATGTCATCATCATTAATGGCTAAAAAAGTAACAGAATATTTTGCTAGCAAAGATAAAACAATTTTGGTTGATGCTGTCTCGGCAACCGAAGGCGGAAATATGATTCAAAGTAGTGATTTTTCACTCTTTTTAATTAGCCCGCAAACTATGATGATGCTTGATAAATTTAAAAAATTGGGGGAAGAAGTCGGTAAGCCTGTTGTGAGTATTCCTTTTCAGGCTTATATACCCGTTCAATCAGGCATTGAACAATTGGCTAAGTTAGTAGAGGAGAATATAAACTAATTTAAATCAATATATATCGGCTTTAGCGATATGATTTGGCGTTGTGAATAGATTATTTAAATAGCAGCGCCTTACTATCTTACGTTGGTGTACTTATGTAATAGTTAAAAGTATTCACTATATTATTAATAATATGGTTTTAGTTGACACAGGTATGGATGATAGTGATTAAAAATAAACAGCGTGACCTTATTAGTTTATTAGTTCGTTCTAAAGATATATTCAAAAGTAGTGCATTACTAGCAAATGAGTTAGCATTATCAGATCGTACTGTTCGCACTTATCTTAATGATTTGAAATCGTTAATTGAAAGTCACGGTGGATCTATTATTAGTAAACAAGGTTATGGTTACAAATTACAAATTAAAGATAGAACAGCTTTCAATTTATTTTTAATTGAGCATCATTTATTAGATCGCAATGTAGAACAAGCAAATTGTCGAGAAGTATGTCAGAGAAAACACCATATTCTTAATTTATTATTATTAGAAAGCCAAAAAATCGATATAGAAGCATTAGCTGAACAATTATTTATTAGTTCTTCTCAACTAAATAAAGATATTTTAGAAATCAAACACCAACTCCAACCTTATGGGCTTACTATTAAAAAAAGTCAATCTCTGTTTTATATTGAAGGTGAGGAAAAAGCAAAACGACATTTTATTTTGAGCTATTTTTTTCATGAAGAATCGATTAATTTTCTGCAACATCTAACTTATTTAAACAAGTTCAATGATGCAATTGGCTTAGATACGTTAACCATTATTATTTTAGATGAGTGTCGTGAGGCAAAAATAAAATTATCTGATGTAATGATACAAAATATCGTCTTACATTTATCATTAAGTATCAAACGTTTACAGTTAGGGCTTTCTATTCAAAATCTTGATATGCCACAATCGACTAAAAAGAAATTGGAATATCAAGTCGCTAAAAAAATCATCAATAGAGTAGAAAAAGTGATTGGTTTTTGTTTTCCTAAAGAAGAACAAATGTATTTAACATTGCATTTGATTAGTAAATCAAATTTTATTCAGAATGATTTTAACTCCGAGCTGTATTTATCTTTGACTAATTTATTATTTAGAATACAGCAAGAAACTGGATATTTATTTTTAAACGATGAGCAATTGAAAAACGGAATTATTCAGCACCTAAAACCGATGATTGTCCGCTTAGAACAGCATATAAAATTGAAAAACCCATTGCTTGATGAAATTAAAACAAACTCTCCAGAATTGTTTGAGTTAGTTAAAAAATACCTTAACCAGCTTCCTGAACTTAAAAAATTTACGATTCCTGATGATGAATGGGGTTATTTGACTTTGCACTTTTTAGCTTCGATAGAAAAGTTAAAAAATGAACAAAAGGCAAAAGTGTTAATTATTTGTGCAACTGGGCAGGGTAGTGCTCAACTATTAAAAAATCGCGTTGAATGCGAGTTTAATGAAAGAATCAAAATCGTTGCAACGCAAGGCTATTATGAAATTGAACCAAAAGTATTGGATAAGGTTGATTTTATTATCTCGTCAGTTGATTTATCATCAAAAGTATTCAAAGTCCCTGTTTTTCACGTCTCTGTATTTTTTACTGAAGATGATATACAAAAAATTCGTCGTCATTTATCGTCACCAATTATGCTTATCTCGGCACATACAGAGCCAATATCAACGTTCGCATCATCAAATACTTTAGAGCATCTTAGTAATGTTGGACAAATGGTAGATGAACTATCCGCTGATTATTTCTACCAATACAGGGGTACCCAAAGTAAAGAACAAGTTTTAGATGGTTTGCTTGATCTTTTAGTACTAAATGAAGATAAAGATTATAAACAAAAGATGATAGCACAAATGGAAAATCGTATGCTATTAGGTGATATTTTCTTTAGTCCAACTATCGTAGTACCACATCCAGCAATGCCTGTGGGAAAATTGTCTAAAATTGGTATTGCAATTATTCCTGATGGATTATTTTGGGATCACAATTATCCAAAAATTCACTTTATCTTTATGATTTCACCATCTATTTATCAAAACCCGACTTTATCGATGATGACAAAAGCTATTGTCAAATTGATTGACGATTTAGAAATGCAAACAAAACTGTTGAAAACACAAAACTTTGATCAATTTAAACGACTTTTTATCCAACTTATTGAAAAAGAGGTATAGCAATGAATAAAGAAATGAGCTCAGAGGATATTCAACTTATTGCTTTTAATATTATTTTGTATAGTGGTAATGCTAAAACTAAAATCCACGAGGCTTTTAAGGCGATGAGACAAGCTAATTTTATTGGCGCAAATCAGCTTCTTGAAGAAGCGAATAAAGAAATCTTACAAGCACACCATTCCCAAACAGAGCTGCTGCAAAATTATGCTAATGGTACCAAAATCACAATGGAAATTATTATGGTACATGCACAAGATCACTTAATGACAACCATGAGCTTTCGAGAAATGGCGATTGAAATGTTACATCTATATGAAAAACATCATGAGTTAGAAATAAAACTAAAGAGCTAAATAGGGAGTAGCATAATGACAGAAAATCTAACAATGCATAAAAAAATCAGCCTAACTAATCTCTATTTTAATCGATTTTTAGTGATTCGCTATACCACTGCATTTTTTTTATTTTTGAATCTTTATTGGGCAACCTTTCTAATAGGTTCATTGTCAATAGTCGCTATTTTACCGCTTGCTCTTTTTGTTTTGGGCATACTTACCACATGGGAACAAATTAAGCTTTATCGTAATCATTGCAATAAATTGCCTTATGCAAGATTATTTTATCGTACTTTAGCAATAGTCTTTACGGCACTCATTCTTACTCTCTATACCCCTTTGTATCAAATTTTCTATCCATTTTTAAAACAGACGCAAGATACATTACATGTATTGGTGATATTACAGGTAGTGAGTTTAATTATTACGTTTTTAATGCTTAAAAAAATAAATAATATTCAACATAATCGGGATCAGCATTTTAAAAGAATCCAAGCTTACGAAAAATTTATTAATTAAAAGAGGACAATAAAATGAATACGGGATTTGTTATTTTGCAGAAATATCTGATGACGCCCATGGCTAAAATATCGCAATTTAAAATTGTTCGAGCAGTAATGGCTGCGGGGATGGCGTCTGTACCTTTTTCTATTGTAGGTTCAATGTTTTTAGTATTTAACACATTGCCAATGACATTTACGGGATTAGAAGTTTTTTTTGAAAATACTTTTTTTAGAGTGAGTGATCTTTATATGATTGCTAACACCGCGACAATCGGTATTTTAGCCCTTTATTTTAACTTTGTTGTTGGTTATGAACTAACTAAAATCGAAGCAGAAGAAACAGGCCTTAAAGTTAATGCTCTTAATGGTGCGATGTTATCTGTTTTTGCCTTTTTCATGACTTTGCCTGAACTGATCATACAAAATGGAGTTATTACCTTAGTTAATGATCAAAATAATTTAGTCTTTAATGGGCTACGTTTACAACCCTTTATCTTTCGGTTGGGTACATCAGGTATATTTATTGCAATAGTTATGGCCATTGTGGCAACTAACCTCTATTTTTTATGTGTTAGACGAAATTGGGTTGTAAAAATGCCTGAAACAGTGCCATTAGGCGTTTCGCGATCCTTTACCGCACTGATCCCAACTTTTGTAATTGCCTTTTTTGTGATCATTGTTAATGGTATTTTCATCTATTTTGGTACTGATATTTTCAATATTATAGCTGTACCGTTTGCCTTTGTAACCAATCTTACCAAAAGCTGGTTGGGTATTATGGTTATCCTATTTTTAATCCATGCGCTATGGGTGGTTGGGATCCATGGTGCCAGTATTATTGGAGCATTTATTACCCCTATTATGTTAACTAATATGACTGAAAATACAGCGGGAGCACATATCCCTTTTGCTGGTGAATTTAATAATTCACTTGTGATTTTAGGGGGATCAGGTTCTACTTTATTAATGACATTTTTTATTGCGTTTTTTGCTAAGTCCAGCCAACTAAAAATCTTAGGGCGAGCTTCTGCAGTACCTGCAATATTTAATATCAACGAACCAGTTATTTTTGGTATGCCGATTGTATACAATCCTTATTTAGCTCTCCCTTTTTTCTTAGCACCTATGGCTTGCGGAACATTAGGTTATTTGGCTATTAATACTGGTTTTATTCATCCAATCATCGCATTAATTCCATGGCCATCCCCAATGGGATTAGGGGCATTTATCAGTACTGGCGGTGATTATAAAGCGGCTATTGTTGCCATATTTTCGGCTATTTTAGCTTTGCTAATCTATATTCCTTTTGTCAAATTATATGACAATAAATTGTATAAAGATGAGCAAGGTAAATCAGAAAACCAAATTCAAACAGCTTAATTTTATATAAGGGCGTATACATTTTATTAAAGATTACGCTCTTTTTTAGTTAAAATCATAAATATCAATTATGCTTATTTTCTCTGAGATTTAAGAAATCATTCCTACTAAATTCACTACTGTTTTATACTTAAACGTAGTGTTTCCTGAAAGTTTTTAACAAAAATCAGTTTTATTTATACAAAGAATAATTTTATCGCTACTGTGCTAAGAAAAGACATCATTGTTGATACTTGCAGTTAATTCTGTAAAAAATTTTCACACTAAACGAAAAAAGTATTGTTTAAAAATTTTAGATGAAATTTTACAACAAATTTTAATTATCATCGATTGCATCTCGCATTAAATCATTAGTTTTTATGGAGCAAATTATAATTGCTCTAATTATTTTTTAGTTCTAATGATCATTGCTACTCCATTAAAATGGTAAATTAGAGTAAATATGCACTATATAACTGATCAATATTCGATCAGTATTTTTGTTTTCTATGCTATATTGATGGTTACCCTTAACTTATTGTTGCATGATCTATTAATGCGCTTTATGTATTTGGGGATTATGTGGGTACGATAAATAATACTTTAATTTGGAGGTACAAAATGTTTTCTCTTAAACGTAAATTAATAAAGTATTGCTACTTTATGGTATTTTTACTGATAAGCCAACAAGTACTAGCTGTCGAAAATGTAACACAAAAATTAACAGCTGCCGCAGTTGCTTCGCCCGATTATTATGGAGCAAAGGCAGCCGAAGAAGTGCTCGAAAAAGGTGGAAATGCAGCCGATGCTGCGGTGGCTACCGCATTTGCTCTTGCTGTTACTTATCCTGAAGCAGGTAACATTGGTGGGGGGGGGTTTATGACCCTTTGGATGGACGGTAAGCCTTATTTCATTGATTATCGTGAAGTTGCACCAAGTAAAGCTGATAAAGATATGTATCTTGATGATCATAAAAATGTGATTCCTAATTTAAGTTTATATTCTTACAAAGCATCAGGAGTGCCTGGAACTGTTGCTGGTATGTGGGCGGTTCATCAGCGTTTTGGTAAATTACCTTGGAAAGAGGTTATAGCACCAGCTATTCGATTTGCCAATGAAGGATTTGTTGTAGACAAACAACTAGTTAAACGTTATCAAGAGGCACAAGAACTTGCGCCTGCTAATGGTCACTTTAAGCAATACTTTGGTTCAATGCAAGAAGGGAAAATATTTAAACAACCTGAGCTTGGTAAAGTTTTAGATCGTATTGCCCAGCAAGGTAGCGATGGATTTTATAAAGGTGAAACGGCTAAATTAATTGCACAACAGATGAAGAAAAATGAAGGTTTAATTACGGAAAATGATTTAGCAAATTATAAGGTTCAATGGCGAGATCCTTTAATTGCTAACTGGCATGATATGCAGATTGTTACTGCTCCACCGCCAAGCTCAGGAGGTGTTGGTTTAATTCAATTATTATTAATGAAACAATATTTGGAGAATGATTTCAAAGGTGTAAAAGTAAATTCAGCACAATATATTCACTTGTTAGCAGAAATAGAAAAACGTGTTTTTGCTGATCGAGCCGAATATATGGGAGATCCTGATTTTATCTCTGTACCTGTCACTGAATTGATTGATACTAATTATTTAGCGCAGAGAGCGAAACAAGTTAATCCAAAAGCGATTTCGATTACTGAAAAAGTTAAACCAGGTTTAGATAATAATCGTGAAAAGTTACAGACTACACATTTTTCGATTGTAGATAAATGGGGCAATGCCGCATCGAATACTTATACACTTAATGGTTGGTTTGGCTCTGCTGTTGTAATAGAAGGCACTGGTATCATTCTAAATAATGAAATGGATGATTTTAGTAGTAAACCCGGTGTTGCTAATCAATTTGGTGTCGTGAGCAAAGATGCTAATGCAATAGAACCAAATAAACGTCCTTTATCTTCTATGACACCAAGTATTTTTATTAAAGATAACGAAGTTGCAATGGTCATTGGTACACCAGGCGGTTCAAGGATTTTCACTTCAATCTTTCAAGTTGTGACAAATGTTTTTGATAATCATATGTCATTAAAAGCGGCAATGGATGCTCCGCGTTATCATCATCAACTATTACCAGCGAATCTTATCTTTATTGAGCGTTTTCAAAATAAAGTGCCAGAAAAGTTAAAAGATAAACTTAAACAGATGGGTTATCATTTTAAACAGCAGGATTTTAGCGGTGATATTCAAGCCATAAAAATTACCGACAATAAACCCGAAGCCGTATCAGATATTCGAGGTCGAGGTAAATCAATTATTGTGAAATAGATAATAAAAGACCCGCTATAATGACGGGTCTTTTTGTGTTTATTGTTGGATAATTATTCAGGAATAATATCAACAATAAGTTTAGCAAATGCTTCGCTGTGTACTTGGAAGAACACTTCATGTTCACCAGTAGTACGCAGTACGCCATTTGGTAAGCGAACTTCGCTTTTTGATACTTGAATACCACGAGCTTTAACAGCATCAGCGATATCACGAGTACCGATTGAACCAAATAATTTGCCTTCATCACCGGCCTTAGAAGTAATAGTTACTTTACCAAGTGCATTGATTTGAGCAACACGTTCTTCAGCTGCTTTCAATGTTTCTGCTAGCTTAGCTTCTAATTCAGCACGACGAGCTTCAAAGAATTCGATATTCTTTTTAGTTGCTGATACAGCTTTACCTTGTGGAATTAAAAAGTTACGTGCGTAACCTGCTTTAACATTAACTTGATCACCTAAGCTGCCTAAATTAGCAACTTTATCGAGTAGAATAATTTGCATTATATGTTCCCTCTGTTGCTAATTACTGATGATTATCAGTATATGGTAATAATGCCAAGTAACGAACGCGTTTGATTGCGCGAGCTAATTGACGTTGATATTTTGCGCTAGTACCAGTGATACGGCTTGGTACGATTTTACCACTTTCTGTGATATAGCTTTTTAATAAAGAAACATCTTTATAATCAATTTCTTTAACGCCTTCTGCAGTAAAACGGCAGAATTTGCGACGACGGAAATAACGTGCCATTTGGCTATTCTCCTAATAGTTTAACTTGGTCAGCATGTAAAACAAGTTGGCTTGTTTGGTTGCGCTTAGTATGTGTGCTTATAAACCCACTAACTAAAACTTTGCTGCCTTTTTTTATGTAACTTAGCTCTTGTTGTCCACTAACAATCACAGGTATTATGCACCATGCTTGTCTTGTAAGTTCTGCTTCGATTTGTTTAGAAACGTGTTCTAAATAAAATTGACAATGCGAGATCCCACTTGGACTGATTTTTCGTATCGGAGTTTTTTTTACAATACCCGATAACATTAAACGATTATTCGTCGGAATCATCGTCCATGGTTACTTCGTTAAAATCTTCTTCAGAACTACGACGTTCATCTTTGGCTTTTAACATAGGTGAAGCTTCAGTTACAGCGTGTTTTGTGCGCATAATTAAACTGCGAATTACTGCATCATTGAAACGGAAGTTATCTTCAAGTTCGTTAACAGCTTCTTGAGTTGCTTCAACATTCATTAACACGTAATGTGCTTTGTGCAGTTTTTCGATAGGATAGGCTAATTGACGACGACCCCAATCTTCTAAACGATGGATTTTACCACCATCAGTGGTTAACGTACCAGTATAACGTTCAATCATACTAGGTACTTGTTCACTCTGATCTGGGTGAACCATAAATACTATTTCGTAATGACGCATTATCGCTCCCTACGGATTAATCAGCTTTCTGTCGGGGCAACCGCAACCCATTGAAAGCAAGGAACATGAAAATAGGCGGTTGAAATCGACGGGGCATTATATATCAACCTATCATTTTTGACAAATGAATATACCAAGTTTAATTGCGGGTTTGTATCACTCTTTTTATAGAAAAATTTTTATTTTTATGTCAGCTTTTAATAGAGGATATTTGTAGTATATCACATTAAAAATAAAAAACATAATAAAATCAATGTTTTATAAGATCATTTTTTACGCCCTATCTTGATTATTTTACAAAGCATCTAAATTAATTAAATAAAAAGTTTAAAAAAAATTAATTAGTTTTCTAGTCTGCTTTTATAAATATAAAAATGCATTTTAAAATGTAACGATTTCTATACATTTTTGTTATCAAAATATGCTATGCTTATGAGTACCTATCATTTTTACTTATAGACGTATGTATAAAAGGAGTGTTTGATGGTTCAGGAAACTATTTTTAGCAAAATCATTCGAAAAGAAATCCTAGCTGATATTGTTTTTCAGGACGATAAGGTGACAGCATTTCGAGATATCTCTCCTCAAGCGCCGACACATATTCTAATTATTCCTAACAAACTTATCCCAACCGTTAATGATATTAAGGAAGAAGATGAAACCATCATTGGGCATATGATGGTAGTTGCTGCCAAAATTGCAAAACAAGAAGGTATTGATGAAAGTGGATATCGTTTAATCATGAATTGTAATAAAGATGCAGGGCAAGAAGTTTTTCATCTTCATATGCATTTATTAGGCGGTAAAAATTTAGGTAGATTAATAGGTTAATCATGATATGAAACAGATCAAGCGTATATTTGTTACAAGTTCACTGGTTTTTGCTTTAACGGGGTGCCACCTTATTAGTAATACCCAAAAAGTTGAGGTGAAACCACCTGTAGATGTTACTCAGCCTGATGATACTGGTGTGATTGAAATGCCTCCTGAAATTGCTAAACAGACTGATTGGAATTCGGTATTATCACCATTTATCAAGAAATTAGTTAATGTGCCACTTTCAAATTCAGACAATAAACTTATTTTTATTAGTGATATTCAAAACCGGAGTGGTGATTATCTTGCAAATAATCAAATAGATGAAGCATTACATCAGTTAATGCATAAGCAAAATACGTTTACAGTAGTAGATAGACAGACAATAAGCCAAGCTAAACAATCATTGGGGATTTCAGCTGATGATAAGTTGGTATCACGAGGTAAGATGATTGGACTGGCTAAATCGATAAATGCTAGTTATGTTCTTTTCACCACAATATATAAAGTACCAAGTGCAAGCAATGATGTCGATCTGGCAATGGAATTAATTTCAACACAAAGTGGAGAAATCCTAACCAGAGTTGCATCTAAAGATTTTCCTAAGCAGTCTGATATCAATAAGGAAACAAATAAAGTTATTGAGGACAACAAATAATGGGACCATTGTTGATTGATGTTGAAGGTTTAGCATTAACTGAAGAAGATAAAAAACTGTTGCAAAATCCGTTGATTGCAGGGGTGATTTTATTTAGTCGTAATTATCAAGATCAAACTCAATTGATGACATTGATAAAACAGATTCGAGCTGCCTCTTCACAGCGTTTATTAATTTCGGTCGATCATGAAGGAGGGCGTGTTCAGCGTTTTAGAGACGGTTTTACTTCTATACCTCCAGCGCAATCTTTTGCGGTTCTTAATGATCTTGAACAAGCTAAATCATTAGCTTTTGATGCCGGTTGGGTTCTGGCTATGGAACTTATTGCTTTTGATATCGATCTTAGCTATGCACCCGTTTTAGATTTAGGTCACGATTGTCTTGCTATCGGTACACGTTCTTTTCATCAAGATGTCAATGTTGCTTATCACGTTGCTTCCGCTATGATTGATGGTATGCATGCTGCAGGTATGAAAACTACGGGCAAACATTTTCCTGGGCATGGTCATGTGATTGCTGATTCACACAAGGAAACGCCTGTAGATTATCGCGAAAAGTCGCTTATTGAACTTGATATGCAAATTTTTGCCAAATTGATTGCGGATAAAAAACTTGATGCAATCATGCCTGCTCATGTTATCTATCCTGCTTTTAATAATAAACCTGCTAGCGGTTCGCCATATTGGCTTAAAACAGTGCTTCGTGAGCAATTACATTTTGATGGTGTAATCTTTTCTGATGATTTATCAATGGAAGGTGCTTCAATAATGGGTAATTATGCTGAGCGAGCCCAAACGGCATTATCAGCAGGTTGCGATCTGCTTTTAGCTTGTAATAATAGGCAAGGGACATTAGCTATTTTAGACCAATTAGCAGCATTAGATAAGATTAATTCCTTAACATCAGATAAAGCAAAATGTTTATTAACCAATACAAAAATCACCTATGTAGAATTAACAAAAAGTTCTGAGTGGCAATATCGTCGTGATAATTTATTAAAACTTAATGAAAAGTGGACAGAATATGCAAGCAGCAATCATTGAAATGGATAATGACCAACTTTTGGTTGCCTATAATCATGTAGCTAGAGCACTATTCGCTCAAAACGATTTAGTATTAAATCAACCCTTTAATTATCAAAAGGTCTTCAATCTTGATAATACAATAAATATAGATGGACAAGATGATACGATTATTGTGTTAGATTCTCAGCACGTTTTATTGCAAAAAGTGATGGAATCATCTAAAACAATATTTATTTTACAACCAATTGAGTATTTAAAAAAAAGGTTATCAAAAATAAAGGTTGTTGGTTCTCAAGCTTTTGATATTTTTGCCAGCCAAAGTTTAGTCATGCAAAAACTTATCGCTCAAGCTAAAGCATTCTCAATGCAAAGAGAACCATTGCTTATCTCTGGCGAAACTGGTACAGGTAAAGATTTACTTGCTAATGCTAGTCATCAATACAGTTCACGTGGCGATCAGGCTTTTCTAGCATTAAATTGTGCAGCTATGCCTGATGAGGTTGTTGAAAGTGAATTATACGGGCATGCAGCTGGTGCTTATCCTGGCGCTATTGAAGGTAAAAAAGGCTTTTTTGAACAAGCCAACGGTGGCTCAGTATTGCTTGATGGCATTGATGAAATGTCGTTTCAAATGCAAACTAAATTATTACGTTTTATCAATGATGGCTATTTCCGCCGAGTGGGTGATGATGATGAAGTTTATGTCGATGTTAGAATTATTTGTGCAACAAAGGTCGATTTAGCTGATTTGGTTGAACAAGGTAAATTTAGAAAAGATCTTTATTACCGACTTAACGTACTATCGCTTAATTTACCTTCTTTACAACAGCGTAAAGACGATATTCAATCACTTACGCATATTTTTGTAAATGAATATGCCAATAAACAAGGCATCATACCACCAACAATTGACGATAATGTTATTGATAATTTGACCCGTTACTCATGGCCAGGTAATGTAAGACAACTTAAAAACATACTTTATTCGGCATTAGCGCAATTGACCTCGCCTAGGTTAACGGTCAAAGACATTGTGTTACCGACTCCAATCACATCGCAACTATCGTGGGTCAACAATATTGAAAATAAAACTCTTGATGAAATAACCAAACAGTTTGAAAAAGAGATCTTATTAAAATTATATGATCAATACCCAAGCTCAAGAAAGCTGGCCAAAAGATTAGGTGTGTCGCATACAGCGATTGCAAATAAGTTGCGGGATTATGGGATAGGGCGGTGAGTTTATAAAACAAGCAAGGAATATTTGCTTGCTTTATACTTTATGATAAGAGTTTGTTATTAATGTTAATTTAGCAAGGCATTTATTTTGTTAGTTATAAAATTAATGTCTTTATTCAATGAAGCTCTTATAAATATGATAATGTGTTTTAAAGGTATTTTTTTTCTAATCCCATAACGTATCATATAAAATATATTGCTTAGTTTTTTTGCATTATTTTTTATGAATAATCGTGTATATATATGCATGTAAATTTCTATTATTGGTGGTTTTTCTTTATATAAATAATAGATATTGATATTAAAAAGGTAATCAGAACGTAGAAAATTTATGTATTGTGTTTTTGTTTTTGGTAATAGATTGGTTTTTTGTACGTACTTTGTGCACTTATTGATGATTTGAGCATATAGTTCAACATATTGTTTACTTATCTTTTTATTGTTAGTTAATGAGTTAGCTCTTTTTCTATAATAATATAAAGGTGCTTTTGAGTAATAAGTTAAATTTGCAGATAATAGTACATCCAATGTTATTAAGTGATCTTCGTGATTTCTTCCTTCAAATCGAAAATAGAGCGTTTCCTTTTTAAAAATATATTTCCAACATGCACCTGGGTATTTTTTATTTTTAATTATATGTGTAAATAACTCATTACCAGTATCAAATCTGGTTAAACTATTGTCATTATTATTAAATTCTAGATCCTCTAATTTTTCAAAGTTTTGATTTTCAAAATAAAACAACTCAATAGCATTACTAATGTTTAAAACTTTTAAAAATATTGCAAATAAATTAGGATGTAAAATGTCATCAGGATCGACGAATTGAATATATTGTCCTGTTGCTTGATTAATTCCGACATTTCGAGCTTGACTAACCCCTTGATTAGTCTGATATATATATTTTACACAAGAAAATTTTTGAGCAAAGGCTTGAATAACATTAGCAGTGTTGTCAGTAGCACCATCGTCTATACATATAATTTCCTTAGGTTGAACAGTTTGTTGAACAATAGAATTGAGACACTGTTCAATGTAATTTTCAACATTATAGCAAGGAATAATGATAGAAAGGTTAAGTATTAATTTTTCATTTTCCATAGTAAAATATCTTTTAAGAAAAAATATTGCTGTTAGTTGGTTTGACATCTTTATCTATGGACGCGTATGAACGAGGATGCTTTTTTGTTATTACACATTTCAACAATTTTAAAAAGCTTCTAAAACTTAAATTGTCTTTTTTCTTCATTTTATAAGCATAAAATAAATTTCGGCGTAGTTCAATTTTAGGGTTATGAGCTCGATACATTCGCATTAACATTTTTGCATAAGCGATTTCAAGTCTTGCACGTTCGCTAAGTACATCATAGGAAACCTCGCAAGTCATATCATGATACATTTTGCCTATACATAAGCCTTTTAACAATGCAGTTTGTGGTGTTGCATGAATTAAATCAAATAATCGATGATCTGTATGATAGAAAGCAAATTTTTCATCAAAAACATAATGATGATTATCTAGTAATTTATCAATTAAATCTTTTGATAATGCTGTACCAGAATTGATGGTTCTGGTATTGCTTAGGCTGAATTCTCCCAAAGGTACAACTTGCTCTCTTTGTTCAAAATCAGAAGGAAAACATTGCTTGTCAATTTTTTGCTTAGGGAAAATTGCTGGGCAAATAATTGCATATTGACTATTATGATAGATATTTTGGAAGAAAGAAAAATCAATATTAGAATCTTGAT